>JAISSA010000140.1 GCA_031273365.1 Synergistaceae bacterium | reverse complement strand
GACGGCCGTCAGGCGGCGGACTTTGTGGCGGACCGGCGAGCCCTTTTTCCTGAGGCGTCCGTTCATCTTCTGAACGAGCTTCCACTGACCGCCCGGACCATCGGCAGCCCCCCTCTGTTGCTGCAGCGCGGCGAGACGATCGAGCGCTGGGTTCGTGAGGGAGGCGTTCTGGTTTCTACTCCAGGCGCGGTCATGACGCCCTGCCTGCTGGGCGACGGAGAGTTCGAGCTGAGGCGGGACGGGGAGTACGCCCGCGATCGCCTGATCACGTGGCTGGAGCGCAGCGGTTACCAGCGGTCGGATCTCGTCTGGTCGCCGGGGCAGTATATTCTGCGAGGGTTCATCATGGATGTTTTCGACCCCGTCCACGCGCTGCCCCTGCGGTTCGAGTTCTTCGACGAGACGCTGGAGCACATTCGAGCCTTTCACCCCGGAACCCAGAAGAGCGTCGCCGAACTCGATAAGATCGAGCTGCACAGCGTCACGGGCGCTAAAGACGCGACTCTGCTCACGATGCTGCCTCCCTCGGCGCGCATCGTGCTGTACGATCCGCAGAAGATCGAGAGTCAGGCGACGTCGTACCACTGGCTGTGGGATGAGCTTCGCGGCGCCGCGAAGGTGGACGCCATCCCCCCCTGGGACGAGGTCTTCATGAGGCTGGCGCGCTTTCCGCGGCTGCGCGTAACGCGTGCCGTCGAAACGGCCGAGACGGAGTTCGACGTCGACGGCTGTCCGCCGTTCAGGGGCGACCTCGGCGCGGTTCTGCGGCTCTGCGCGGACCTGCACGAACGGGGCTTTCGGGTGAGGGTGCTCACCGTCAATTCGCGGTTTTTGGACAGGGAAGAGGGGCCTTTTCGGGACATGCCCTTCGTCGAGACGCTTTCCGATCAGCTTTCATCGGGCTTCATCGATCGGACGTCGAAGGAGGCGTTCATCTCCGACCGCGAGCTTTCCGGCATTTCGGCCGGCCCGGCCCCGGCGTCGTGGCGAGTCCCTGCGGAGTGGCGGGACCGCCTGACGAACGGACAGCTCGTCGTGCACGAGGACTACGGCGTCGCGGTGTTCCGGGGGGTCGAGGAGATCGTGACGGGCGGGGAGACGCTCGACGCCATTACTCTGGAGTTCGCGGAAAACAAGCGGCTGCTCGTGCCCGTTCTGCAGTTTTATAAACTGACGGCGCTGGCGGACCACGAGGGCGACGAAGCGCAGCTCGACGCGCTGAAGGGGACGCGGTGGCGCAGGTCGGTCGAGAAGGATCGTGAGCACGCTAAAGAGGAGGCCCGCGTCCTGATGGAGATGTACGCGCGTCGTGAGCTGGAGCGTCGCGAACCCCTGAGAAGCCTGGCGCTGGACGGGCTGGAAGATCTGTACCTGGATTTCGTCAGGGCCTTCCCCCACGTGGAAACGGCGGACCAGATTCGGGCCGTCGCGGAGATCATGGAGGACCTGGATCAGCCCTTCCCGATGGACCGTCTGCTGGTCGGCGACGTCGGGTTCGGCAAAACGGAGGTCGCCATGCGCGCGGCCTTTCGTATGGCGGCGGCGGGGCGGCAGGTCTGCGTTCTCGTCCCCACGACCATTCTGGCCCAGCAGCACTACAACACCTTCAACGCCCGCATGTCGGGCTTTTCCATTAAAACGGGACTCCTTTCCCGCTTCGTGACGAAGGCCGGGGCGGAACGTACTCTTGAAAACGCGATGAGCGGCGCCGTCGACATCGTGATCGGCACGCACAAACTGCTGCAAAAGGGCATCGGGTTTCGCAATCTGGGGCTTCTGGTGATCGATGAGGAGCATCGCTTCGGCGTCATGCACAAGGAGGCCCTGAAGCGCACGTATGGCGCCGTCGATATTCTGAGCCTCTCCGCCACGCCGATACCGCGTACGCTCGCCATGTCGCTGCGGGGGCTGCGCGGCATTTCCGTGCTTTCCACCCCGCCGAACGATCGCCTGCCCGTGACCACCTACGCGGGGCCATGGCAGACGTCGCTGGCCCGCAGGGCCGTCGCCCACGAGCTGGCGCGCGGGGGACAGGCGTATTTCGTGACGAACCGAATCTTTCGCATGGACCAGAGGATGACGATGCTCTCCGCCTTTTTCCCCGACGCGCGAATCAGGATAGCGCACGGACAGATGCCGGAACGCGAACTGGAGAGCACGATGATGGATTTTTACGACCGGAAGATCGATATTCTGCTCTGCACCACGATCATAGAGAGCGGGCTGGACGTGGAGGGGGCGAACACCATCGTCGTCGACGACGCGCACGAGCTGGGCCTGGCGCAGATGTACCAGCTTCGCGGGCGCGTGGGCCGCAGGGGCGAAAATGCCTTTGCCTACTTCTTTTACCCCGAAACGGAGGAGCTGAGGAAGGAGACGGCTGACCGTCTGGAGGCGATCTCCAGCCTGACGGGCCTGGGTTCGGGGTACTCGCTGGCGCGACGCGACCTTGAAATTCGAGGCTCGGGAGAGATCGGCGGAACCAGCCAGCACGGCAACCCAAAAACGGGCGGCTTTCACTTCTTCTATCGAATGCTGGAGCAGGAGATCGCGAAGCTGCGCGGCCAGGAGCCGCAACAGACGGAGCTTTCGTTCGATCAGGGCGGTTCCATTCCGGCGTTTTACATCCCGCAGGACGGCGTGCGCGTGACGCTCTACCGGCGTCTGCTGAAGGCGGCCTCGTCGGACGAGGTCATGGAGCTTCGAAAGGAGATGGAAGACCGTTTCGGCCCCCTGCCGGAGCCGACGCGCCTG
>JAISSA010000139.1 GCA_031273365.1 Synergistaceae bacterium | reverse complement strand
CATAAAACCTTGCGCGACAAGGTTTTCCACCCCCCTGGAGCTTCATTTTCCCAAAAAGCCGCTCTGCAAGGCATTTTATAGAGATGAAGGGCAGCACTTTCGTTCGATAAAAGGGGGGGTGGAAAAAACGCTCGATGCGCCCAAAAAATAAGGCAGGGAATCCGATAAAACAGAGGGTAAACTTTTTCCGGAGATGGTGCGATCGACCCCGCTGGACGGCGCACCCCGGCGACGGATTACGGAAAGTTCGAAAAGGGCGTCCAGGTTCCTGCTCCAGCCCGCTGCTCCGGAGGGAGACGCGCGTCAGCAGGAACATCTGCACGCCATGGACATTAACTTTCCGGGTTATCCATTTCTTCTATAATATACTTGTTGATCAGATCGTATATTGTAAAAATGTTTGTTTTGATACTATTATAATAGATTTTAGGCATAAGCCCCTCGATCATCCTGCACAACTGGCCTGATTTTTTCCCCTTTTGCGCCAGATCGTCTTCCGTGACCGCCTCTAATTTGTGTGCGACCTGGTCACGAAGCTTTTTGAACTCCTGAAATGTCTGGAACGTCTGGATAACGTTCTCGTCAAGACCTTTAAACTTCATGACGCAGGTCATCGTGTCGAGGTTGATAAACCTGCGCGTGTCATATCCGCTTTTACCTTTATCCTGATATACGTCATTGAGATATGCCATAAGCCCCTTGTGGTTTTGTTCGGCTTTTGCGCTCTCCATATACCAGCCGCCGGGTCTTTCCTTCGCCATGGTTTCCAGAGCAGCTTTATTTTTTTCCAGGAAACTCTTCGCAAGGTACTCTGCAAAAGGATCGAGTCGCAATACGAAATCGGAAATTTCACCGCGCAGGCTTTTTATCTTCATAATTAAATAGTATTCGCACGCTCGCCTGACGGGCGATTCTTTTACCGGGTACAACAAATCCTCGAGCTGGAGACTTTTCGCGATCTTTTCCGCTTCTTTATGGTCCGGTTTGCTTCTGTTATAAGCATGGCCCAAAAGTTTTTTCGCTTTTTCGCTGAAGAAAATTCCGTTTCCGCACAGCAAAGCATACGCGCTGCCATAATCATAATTGGCAATGAGCGACTTTACCTGATTCTTGACAATGCTTTTTCTAAAAGCGAGGATCTCGGGGACAGAACACCTGTTTTCTGCCTCCTCAAGTCCATCGTACAGGTTTTCGAGCTCATCCATCAGGTCGCCCTTCTCCGGATCGAAATGCTCTATGCCTCTTCCTGTTCGCCTTTCAGGATTCGCCACCTGGACGGGAACAAGCGGCATGTGGTGCGATACAACTTCAAGACACATCGTCGTCTTAATCTGCGGCGTCGCGGAACTTACATTCAACAGGAGCGTCGCGCCGGGGTTTTCGTCATGTATCCGATTGATAATTTCATCGAATTGAGTGTGAAACGCATCGTAATCATTGGCATTTTCAATATCGCTGTAAATTTTTTCGACTTCGCATTCAGGGCTCAGAAAATGTATCGCCTTTTCGTAGCAGTTGGTTTTCCGATCCCTTCTGCTCATTTCAGCCGTTAAAAACAGGTACACTTTTTCAGGTGAGTATTTTCTCACGATATGCAAAATTGGACCGTCGAAACCGCCTCTCAGAGGATCGGTCTCACCGGCGGCGGTAAACAAAACGCATTTTCCGTTCGATAGCGCGAGGTCTTCAACCTGCTTCGATTCTTCCGACATCAAAAATTCCTCCAGTTTTCAGTAAGCGTTATGCATAACAGAAGAACCCCGGTGTTCCGGGTCAGGCCATTTCCTGTTTAAACGTCAGCGCTCCTTCGATTATCTCCAGGACCTTCGGCAGCAGTTCAACCGGGAAAAGAGCGCCTCTCGGGGAACCGCCCACGGCTTCGCGGCCTCCCCATGTTTTCCCGCCGATCGTCGGCAGCCGAGGATAGACGTTCAGGAGCCCGCCGGGGCCGAACGCTCCCTCCGCCACGCTTTTGTTGGGGCAGGAAAGCGTCACGCTGCCCGACCTCTCGATCTGGCCGATGACGCACCAGTGCCGCCAGCCCTGAAGGGATTCCACCGGGAACTCCGACTGCCTGCAAAGCTGCACGTCGAAACCGTACACTCTGGAGGGCGCCACCAGAAGGACCCTCCCCGACGGACTGCGCACCGCCTTTTCATAATCTTCGAGCGCCACGCGTCTGCGTTCCTGCTCTCTTTCCGCCAGGCGAGATTTTACCGCCTTATAATGCTCGCCGTTGCGAAAGATATCCAGAAAAAGCTGCAGTCCGTAAAGCCAGCTCCAGCCGCTCTGTTTGAGGGATGCCATGCCCGCCTTCCATACCTGAATGACGTCGCCGCAGGTCAGAAGGGACACGTCCGTGCCCAGCGGGTCCGTGTCCAGCAATCCCACCTCGACGTTGAATTTTTCCAGCACGTTCAGGGGCAAAAGCCCCATGAGGGTCAGCCCCGTCAGCACGCAATCCGCGTCCGTGTGGTTGACCATTACGCTGGCCGGGCTCTCCAGGGTTCCGTAATATTGCAGGGCGGTGACGCAGGCAGAGGGGAGGTGGGACCAGGCGTTGTGGTGGTCCAGGCAACGAAAATCCACGAAGGACTCCTGCCCCTCCGCCATTTCTATCGGGACGAACCCCTGAGAGATGCAGTCCGGAATCTCTTCGCGCTCGGGCTGCCAGAGCAGGCGAATTTCATGCCCCAGACACATGGTGGAGATAAACTCTCTCATAAACCGTCTCTTCCTTCTTTCACAATTTTACGATCGTCGCGCCGATGCAGTTTATGCGAAAGGCGTTTCGCTTTTTCCCTGGCCGATCTTTTCGATGTCGTGTAGCACCAGGAGTCGTTTTTAACACGGGGTTTCATGACTTCCTCTCCTTCGTTCGTTTCAGGTAGACCGCCACCCGACGGTCAATCTCGTCCTTCAGTTCCCGCGGCTCCAGAACCTCGATGCTGTCCAGAGCGCGCATGATCCACAGGGTGATTCTTTCCAGTCCTTTCAGCTTCACCTCATACGAAACGCAAAAATCTCCGCCGGGCATCACCTCCTTTACTTTTTTCTCGCCCCGAAACCACTCCGTCTCGAGGACAGGCCGCGCAAAAGAGCCCGTAACGCGCAATTTTACGTGATACATCCTGCCGGGGTTGGCCGGGTGAAAATCCAGTTCGATATTTTCCCGCAACTCCTCCGGGGAGTAGGGGCAGGGGATAAATCGAGCATCCGGAAGTATCTCGACCAGCCTCATGCGGTTCAGGCGGAAGACGGCGGGAAGCAGAGAGTCCGGGGAGGGCGCTCTTTCCGGGCACATTCCCATCAGGTACCAGGCGTGGTATTTAAAATAGAGCGCGTAGGGCGAGATGGTGTACGCGGCCTTTTTTCCGTCGTGGTCCTCGTATTCACGGACTTTCAGGACTTTTCTCCCGTCGATGGCCTGAACGACTTTCTGGAACGCCTCGTGTCCCCCGCTGTCCACCTCGGAAACCGGCATGGCAAAGGATATGGCCTGGCTCAAACGGTCTCCTTTCAGCATACTGGAAGCAGAAAACTGTTTTTTGAGTTTGTTCCAGAGCGACTCGGCGGAGGGCCCAAGAGGTTTCACAAAATGTCCCGCCAGCCTGGCGCCGGTGATCAGGGCCTGTACTTCCCCGTCGTTGACTTTCATCGGCAGCATGAAACCATAGCTGCTTTTCAGGAAGTAACGACCATTTTTTTCCTCAACCACCACGTCGCCTCCGTCGGCATCGTCTCCATCCGGACTATAAATTTTTTGCAGCGCGTCTCTGTCGCGACCAAATTTTTTGCGGAACGCCTCGGTTTTAAGTTCTTCGTCCGGATACACGCGGGCACGGATTTCCTCCAGAGCGGCGCCGTTCTCGCCCCGTTCCACCAAAAACCGCACCAGCGTGTGCAACCGAACAAGATGTTCCCAACTGCTCCCCTTGTCGGGCATTTTTGCTCCCTGCCTCCTCCCGCGCAGCCTGCGCGAAAATAATATGCCCCCAAAACTCCAGCAGATTTGCAGCCAATAATAAACCATACTGCGGACATAAAACAGGCGTTTTTTGTAGCTCCCAAATCCACAGGGTAAATTCATCAGATGCCTGCACGTAAAAGGGAAACGACCTTGTAACCGTAACTTTATCCGGGTCTTCCGGAATTTGCGGGCGTAGCGGACAAAAGAAAGAAGACATGAGATTCTCTCCAGGCTTCACTATACCAAAGTTAGACTGGAGAGGACCTCATGTCAGCGAGCATATTGTATCACACACAGAACATAATTGGCTATAGACCGGACATATTACTTTATCAATATGATCAGGTTTATTCTTTATGAAGAAGAAGTGCCCGAACGGGACAAAATTCGGCAACGGGACTGAACGGTTACGTTTGTTTTTCTTAGTTACTGCGCCTCCTCCAGTATGCCCGCGATTCTTTCGTCGAACCTGCGCGGCGTAAAGTCGATGATCTCGTATCGCGAGACGCCATTGACGTAAAAAGGGTCCTGCTGCATGATTTTGTCGACTTCCTGCGCGTCTTTCATATTGAACAGGATAACGCCGCCGACCGGCGGAGTGCGCCTGCCGAAAAGCAATATGCGACGGGACGCCAGATACTGCCCCAGATATTCCCGGTGTTCCGCCGTGAAGCGCTCCACCTCTTCAAGGGGTTTGATATAGGACACAATTACAACAATCATGGACCTGCACCTCTTTCTTCATTAAATTTAATAAGAAACTTATTCGACGATGACGGCAACTCCGTCCGGAATGACGGTGACGGAGGCGTCGTCTTTTCCCAAAATTCTGCCCGCCGCCGCGAGCGCCGCGTCGAGCGAGGAGGCCGACGGAAAACCGGGGGCGGGGATCATGCCCAGGTGTTCGATCATCTCCGGCGGCACGGACGCGGCCAGGATCACCTTATGCTTCAGCAGGATGCGCATGAAGATCTGTATCTGCCACTGGTCCGGGAGCGTCTCGTTGCGTCCGCGCGCGCAGATCGCCCTCATCACTTCCTCCGGCGATCGCGTGTCCCTGAAGGTGTCGTAGAAGGCCGCGCCTCCGTGTCCGTCGCTGCACTCCGACGCCACGACGATCACGCCGCCGGGATTGATGCTCGCCTCCGCGCCCGTCATGCACTTGACGGCCTGATAAATGTTCTGGTCGAGCGGGTAGCCGCCGTTCCCCGTAATGACGATGTCCGCCGGAACGGATTTGACCCCGGCCAGCTCCTTCAAAAAATCGCAGCCCCGGCGATGCGCGGCATCCGTGTCTCCGGCAAAGGCCGCGATGATTTTTTTATCCGCGTTCAGGACTACGTTCAGAATAAAGGCCAGTTTTGCGGCCTTCGCGGCGAAGATCATATCCCCGTGGATGGGGTTGCCGTCGAGAATCCCCGTCCGGGCGCGATCGTGGGAGATGAACTCCGCGCAGTGGTTGGCGAGGACGGTCCGGTAGCCCGCGATCCCCGGCAGCACAGCTTTACGCCCCCCGCTGAACCCCGCGAAAAAGTGGGGTTCTATAAAACCCTCGGCGACCAGGAGGTCGCAGTCCACCGCCAGCCGGTTGATCACCAGCTCCCCCCCCGAGGGCAGGGTCCCCAGCGAGACGAGGTTCGCGTCGTCGTGGCTGTCGTGAACGGCAATTTTTTCCCCGGCGGCGACCTCCGCTCCGAAACGGGCGGCAATTTCTTCCTTCGTCATGTCGCGGTGCATCCCCGTGGCGACCAGAATCGTGACCTCCACCTCCGGATTGCCCGCGCGTATTTCTTTCAGCAGAACGGGTATGGTGACGGCGCTGGGGACGGGGCGCGTGTGGTCGCTGGTGATGACGACGACGCGATGTTTCCCCCTCGCCAGCTCCCGCAGGGGCGGAGAATCGACCGGCGCTTCCAGCGCCTCGCGCACCAGATCGGTCTCCGGATTCGGACTCCGGGAGTTCGCCTTATAGTCGTGAGCGTGCGAATAAAGGACGCCTCTGACCCGCGCGTCGGGAATTTCGCAGGAAACGGAGGATTTTCCATATGGGATGCTGACTTTCATCTTCCTATTTTTCTCCTCTCGCTTTAGTACGATAAACATAACCGGGTAAGCGTTCAGACTCAGGGGGACAAAGTTCGCCCGCCCCCGGCGCTGCCCTGTCCGGTTGAACGCACGGGGCCTGAACGGATGCCTTAACCATCCACATCGTCATGCGTCCGGCTTCGCTTCGACGGAGGCAAAGAGGAGAAGGACAGGAGAAGCGCTGCTCGGCTTTTACTGAGACGACCTGACGATCATGTACAGACAAATACTGTGATAATATGAAATGATGCTAT
>JAISSA010000086.1 GCA_031273365.1 Synergistaceae bacterium | reverse complement strand
GTCCATGCCCTGTAAACCTTCCCCTCGACGAAAATGCCGGAGGGCGCCCGCAGATTTTGAATCGGAGCGGTCCTCTCCGCTTTTCTGAATCCTGAAAATACCTGTGTCAGGCGCAAATTTTTGACGTTCATCGTCCTGTGCCCCTTTCTTAAATTCATGGGGCTCCGCCCCCGGAAAAAACCCCGCAGGGGATTTTTTTCAGTCCCCTGACCCCTTTTCTTCTTAATTTGTGCGGGACCTGCGAAGCGCCCAGCGGCCGGGGGCCTCCTGCTGCAAAGGCAGCCTCAGCGCGCCCTGCAGGGAAGGAAGATCGTTTTCGAAGGCCTCCAGTTTCACGCTGACAAGAACGTTCGCCCAGCTGATGAGCTGCGTCGCTGAGGGCGCGATCGCGAGGGCCCCGGCCATCGACAGCTCTCCGTTGCTCTGCAGTCCTTCGAAAAGAATCTCGTCCCTGGCGACCGAGACGGTGAAACGTCCGTCCCCGATGGTTATGGCCGAAATTTTTTTCAGCGGCGTCACGGGGATCTCGCCCAGCGCGTTGCCCGTGAAGGCGACGTTGCACGTCGGCGCCATGTTGAGCAGGGAGGCGACGAGATCGGGCAGGATCGTCAGGGTCCTGCAGGAGAGGTTCACCATTCCCATCAGCCCGCGGGCGTCGAGGTCGCGGACGACGAAGCCCCCGCGGACGCCCTCGACCGAGGAGTACCCGATCGAGGCCGGAGCGCCGAGCCGCCGAGCCGCCATCAGCAGCGCGGTCTCCCCGACCTGCTTCCAGGGCATGAAGAACCAGACCGCGATCAGCGCCCCCACGATAAAAACAAGTCCTTTGAGCATCGCTTTCAATATTTTCATAGCGCAAACCCTATTTTCATATCAAAACCCTCCGTTGGCCCATCAGGCTTCCGGCCCGATGACGGCGTTCACGGAAAACAGCCGCTCTTTGCCGACCGGCAGGGCCCTGATTTCGGCCGAGATCACGCGAACGCCGCGAACGGCGAGCTCGCGAACCATGTCCGTGAGCTCTTCGGCGTAGATGCGGGTGACCTCTATGGAAAGCCTTTTGCCGTCGGGCATGGGAACGATCCTGCTGACGCGGTCGCCCAGGGCGATCTGCGCCGAAACCTGCGTGAAGGCCGTCATGGTGTCCACCGTGCCCGCGTCTCCGGCCTTTCTGCCGGGCAACACCCTGTATTCCGCCGCCATCCGGGCAAGCGCGCCGTACCGTTCCTGCTGCAGGCGCAGCGTCGCCTCGGCGCTTCCGGCCATTCCGTTCAGCCGGATCACGACGAACCAGAGGACGAGGGTGCAGAGCGCGGCCGCGAGAAAACGCGTTCCCCCGTTGACCTCGCCGCGCAGGACGGAATAAAGCTGGTTGAATCGAACGTCGAAATTCATTGGCATACCGTTCACCACCTGACGCTCAGATCGAATCGGAATCCGATTCCCGGGGCGTTTTGCAGGTTCAGGAGCTGCGCCGACGCGGCGTTTTCCGCGCAGGCGCCCCGGAAGGTCTGAATCGTCCCCGTGTCCGGAGCGGAACCCGTGTAGTCGACCCCGTCCGGATTGTAGCGCAGGGAGTCGAGCGTCACGTCCATGCTGGGGTTTTTCTCGAAGATCTCCCCCAGATCGGAGAACACCTCGCTGATCAAACGGCCTTCCACCGGGCCGTTGCCCCTGAGCTCCACTATTTTGGAGCGGGCGAGCCCCAGAGGATCGGAAATGCGTCCCGCCGCCGAGGGGTCGAACGCCTCCCGATAGAGGGCGGCGGAGCGCTCGCGAAGGGCGTCGATATTTTGGCGATACTCGTAATAACGCAGCCCGTTCCCCGCCGCGACCAGAAGCCCAAGCCCCAGAACCCAGATCGCCGCACGGGTTCCCAGCCGCACGGCGTCCTCGAGGACGATCGCGCTGTCGAGCGCGCTGCGGGAAAGATTGACGTCCTCGAGCCAGGGGCACCGGACGAGGCTTTCTTTTATGATCTCCGGCAGGAGGGCGAGTTCGGAGGGCTGGGCGGCGTTCATCATAAAGAATTCCCCCGGCTCTTCCGACCGGGACGCGCAGTAGGCCTCCAGCCACGCCCGCTCGGCCGAAGGCGACGTCCGGGCGGCGGCCTTCCAGCGATAGAGGACGGGAACGCCGCCGCGCCACAGCATGGAACAGATGTTGGCCTCGTCCACCCAGAGCGTCAGCCCGTCCCCGTGAATTCTGGAGACGAGCGGAAGAGGCGCCGGCCAGATTTTGTTTTCGACGTTGCTCAGCGGGGCGTTTATCTCCTCGATATTCTCCCCGGAGACGAACCAGACGACGCCGCTGCTGCTGCGCGACGTTTTTTCCAGAATCGAGGGAAAAAGGTCCATCTTGCCCGCCGCCGCGTAGGGCAGGGTTTGCAGCTTCAGGGCTTCCCTTATTCGAACGACGCTGTGGAACGGAAAAGCAAAGGGGGAGATCGCGACGGACTTCAGGGGCGCCAGCAAAATCGTGCGTCGTATGCGCTTCGGAAGGGCGGTCGAGGGAATCCTCGTCGCTCCTTCTGCGGTGACTCGAAAAAAGTCGGTGTTTTCATAAGGCACTTTATATTTCCTCCCAACGGACAACCCGTCCGGCCGTTTTGTCGACGATGATGCTGAAGCTCGTCCCTCCGCCGGCGTCCTCCAGCAGCTCGACGCGAATGGCAAAATATCGGCTGTTGAAGGCCGCCAGGTTCATCAGCGTCGTGATCGCCTTTGGCGGGAATCCCGGTATTTTTCGCAGGTCGGAGGTGTTCCTGAGAGCCTCGCGGTCGCGATGATCCGCGATCTTCGCGGCCAGCGTTTCGTCCAGTCCGGGAAGAATCGCCATCACCTGCGGAGGCGCGACGTTCAGGTTGATTCTCCCCCCGCTCCAGAGCGTGCAGTAATCCGCGAGCCCGGGTTGTCTGCCCTTTTCGTTTTCGCCTCCGTACAGCAGCTCGGGCGTCATCTCCTCGAGAATCAGAAACTCCGACATGTCAAGGGGATAGCGATTGATGTAATGCTCCCGTTCAGCGCCGCCCATGCGCGGTCTTTTATCCCTGTCCATGAAGTCCAGGGCGGAGTAAATCAGCTCCCGCCTGCCCAGCTTCACCCAGAGGTCTTCCCACGTTTTGCGCAGCTCGTTGCGCAGCGTGTTGCCGTCGGGAAGGAAGAGGTTTCTGACGGGAATTTTATCGTCCAGCGGCACGACCTGCACGACCCACGTCCCCAGATCTCCGGCGGGAAAGAAAAAGGGTTTGAACCAGGGCAGGCGCGGAGAGTCGTAGGTGACCATGGTGTTGCTTTGCAGTCCGCTCACGATCGAAGAGGTCAGGACCTGCGCCATGCTCCGGTTTTCGATCGAGGCTTTTTCGCGCAGCGCGCTTTTGATCTGCAGGCGGGTAAACCAGGCAAAAGCCGTGGCGCAGGAGATAAAAACGACCCCCAGCAGCAAAACGGAGACCAGAACAAACCCCCCGCGCGACGATCTGCAAGGCGGACGGAGGCGCGACAACCCGAGGGAACCCGATACGTTATTGAGGGAAACTGCACACATATTCGACACTTTCTTCTCCTCGCGAAAGCCCGAACCGCAGGCCTCCGGGAATTGCCCCCTCGTAATCGGAGACCCACTCGGGGGGCTCGAAAACGGACAGTTGCAGGGAGGTGACGTAGGGCGTCACCAGCTGGGCATCCTTTGCCTCGAGTTTATCGATTTCGACGTCCCCGGGCAGGACCCCGGCGAGAACCCATCGATAGAGGCCGGGGATGGAGTCGTTCATGAAACTCGCGGGGACTATTTTATAAATCACGCTGCCGCTCGGCCGGTTCTGCTTTGCCGGGGCCGAACTGGCCACGACCAGAACGTCGTCGTGCCCGGCGCCGCCGAACTGCTCGTGACCGACGGTGCGGACGACAGTCGAGGCAAGGCGCAGCCCCGCCGCGACGTCCTGCGCCATAAAGGCCGCCGTGCGCTGCAGCGCGGCCTCGTTCGCGTATGCCGTCTCCGTCTCGGTGACCTGACGCACGGCGTAAACCACCGGCGCCAGGGCCAGAGACGCGACGAGTCCCGTCAGGGCGACGGCGATAAGAATCTCGATAAGCGTAAACGCGCGCTGTCTTTTATGTAAATGCAGGCTTTTTCGCAACAAAGGCCATCCTCTCCGATTCATCGAGTCATTAAATGAGAATTATAAGGCAATGGCCTGATTTTGGCGCTGAACGCGCGGAACCCGAACGGATACTGTTTTTAGCGTCCCGAAACCTCCCCTTCCCCTTCTTCCCCCTCCCCTTCTTCTTCGGGCGGCCTCACAATTTTCATGCCGCCGGACTCGCGCAACGGGACCAGCACCACGGCGTCGACCGGGTTCCCCGCGCTGTCGCGGACTCTTTCCGTCTCCAGGCGGTACGTGCCCGGCTTCAGGTAGCCCGCAAGCGTTTCAAGCACCCTGACGCTCTGGAAACGCTGCGACCACTCGATCAGGACACGCAACTCCTC
The DNA here is from genome assembly GCA_031273365.1 of Synergistaceae bacterium. GTDB lineage: Bacteria > Synergistota > Synergistia > Synergistales > Aminobacteriaceae > JAISSA01. The sequence continues at coordinate 11,412 of JAISSA010000086.1, read as the reverse complement.
GGAGTGCGGTTCCCGCTGAAAATGCTGCCACAGCAGCTGGAAGCCCCGGGAGAAGTCCCGGCTGTCGCCGGTCTGTTCTCCCATCTGCATGTAATGATACCCCAGATTTTTCAGGGCCTCGTTCTGCACCATCAGATGCCCCGACGCCTTTTCCAACAGGCTGCGCTGCACCGTGGGGTTGGAGGTGCTCAGCGCCTCCCGGATCATGCGGTCGCCGACCATGCCGTCCCCCAGATAAAAGAGCCCGCCCAGGCTCGCGAGCAGAAAAACGCCCCCGCACATCCGGGACAGGTTGCCGGAGTCGACCGCCTTCACAGGCGTCAGCACGGCGAACATGTCCCTGAAGGAGATCGCGAAGCCGAGGGACAGCCACAGGATATTTTCGATACGATGAAAGGGGCGGGTCCAGAACGCGTTGAACGAGATCAGGGCGACCAGCGAACACGCCCAGATGACCTCCGGAGCGACGTGCTCCTTCCGCCAGAGCATCATGAGAAAAGAAACGCCCCAGAGGGCCCACATGAGCATGAGAATGGAGCCGCCGACGATGCCGCCCTCGCAGAACCACTGCAGGAATTCGTTATGGGCCCAGTGGGTGTACTGCCAGCTGATGTCGGAGCGGGTTTTGAACATCTCGCGCTGCGCTTCGAGGTAATGCCACTTGTACTGCCCGATGCCGACGCCCGTCCAGGGATACATCCCGAACATGCTGCGCGAGGTCGCCCAGATGCCCGCGCGCCCGCCGTAGGTCTCCGAGTGCTCGATCATGTCGGCGGTCTTGGCGATCAGCTCCACGGAGCGCGCCTGGCTGAAGGCCATGCCCAGCGTCAGCACCACGATAAAAAGGCCGATGACGTGCACGAGCCGCCGCGTGTAGCCGCTTTGCAACTGCCTGTGCAACAGGAAAACGAGCGCGAGGACCAGAAGAACGAGAACGGCGTAAAGAACGCCGGGCAGAGCGGAATTTACGGACTCCGGACGGGTATGGACCTGCTGCAGCACCCGGACGTCCAGGGCGATGAGCAGCAGGTTCATGCCGGTCAGAAACGGGTTTCTTTTTCCGGACCCGGACAGGTCCTGATTTCCAAACTGCCGCAGGATGATAAAAATCAGCACGACGAGCGCCCCGGCGAGGGAGAAGATCGCCGAGCGGCTGGTGCTGTTCCAGAGCCCCCAGATGTTGATCCCCATCAGGACCAGGTTCAGCGCCGTCGTGACGGGGTGGCGTTTTTTGCCCTCCGGCGTCGTGGCGTAGGCGATATAGAGGTAGATGGAACTCATGACGCAGATGGCCATCCAGAGGCCGAACATATTCTGCTGGCCCGTATTGCCGATGTAGTTGCCGGGGGTGGGCAGGATCAGGGAGGAGATGCCGTTGAGGTTGCGAATCTGGAGCTCCGCGAAGACGACGTTGATCGCGGCGTTGACGTTGGCCAGCCAGAGAAGTGGCCGAATCGTCCGGTTGGGGAAGGAGTTCGCCGAGATGACGTAAAAGGCCCACACGGCGGAAAAACAAAGCATCTCCTGCACAAAGCTCGGCTTCGACAGGATGGGAACCCATAGCGCCTGCATCATGGTGTAGACCAGAAGCCCCAGCCAGATCATTCCAAACAGATCGACCCTGAGGGTGATGCGCTCCCGGCTGTACATGAAAAGACGCGCGCCGGCCACGATCAGAGCCACGGCAACCGGGACGCCCGCCACGAAGTACTTGAGAATATGAAGGGTGTCGTACCAGTAGATGCCCGAATAGACGAGGTTCGGCAGCGCCAGCGATATGAACCACAGCGGGGCGAGCAGCAACGGCGGAACGAGCGGAAGCGGCGAAGCCGGCTTCACAAAAGCGTCGCCTTCCTGTTTTTTTTTATTTTCAGCTGCCGACTTCGACATCGCCACACAAACCACTACCTTTCGAAAAACGGATGCGAGTCATGAATAAAACACACGGACCATCTTACCAAATTATGAACGACGTACGTCGGGCAATGTTGCATCGGGTAATATTACATCAAACGGGAAAATGCCGCTCATCGTATTCTGCGTATTCTGCGTATTTTACATGCCGAACATGCCATGGGGTTTCGCGTCTGCGTGTGCCCCGGGCGAAGCCGAACGCCTGGGGCGCGGATACTTCAGGTTTTAAAGGCCCGCCTCAGCGCACCTGGATAAAACTGACGTTGTCGCGGCATTCGGCGGCAATCAGGCTGTCGAAGAACCTTTTTGGCGCGTCGGGAGCGGGGTCGTTCAGGAAGTGCGTCAGGCGGGACATGGACAGAGCCTCCCAGACCCCGTCCGAGCAGAGGAAAAAGGCGTCGCCGTGCGCGCGCGACACGGGCTTCACGAAGAGCTCGAAGTCATCGAACGCGTCGGCCGTGACGGCGGAGGTGACGATGTTCTTTCGGGGATGGGAGCGCATCTCCTCTTCCGTGATCTCTCCCCTGTCCAGGAGCTCCTGCACCGCGGAATGATCGTGCGTCAGCTTCTCTCCCTCCAGCTTCTCTCCTTCCCCGCGCGAGAAGCGGTACGCCCGGGAGTCGCCGCAGTTGAAGGCCAGCGCGCTGCGCTCCCGGATCAGCAGCCCGGCGATCGTCGCCCCCATGTCGGACAGAGCCGAATCCCGAAGCGCTTCCTCGCGCATCCCGCGTGCGCCCCCGGCGAGGAGTTCGCGCAGGAGCCGCGCGTCAGTCTGAGGATCGAGGACCGCGCCGAAGCGGTCCGCCCCCGCGGCCAGCGCACGAACCAGAATTTCCGCGGCGCGCGCCCCTCCTCTGTGGCCTCCGAGACCGTCCACGACGGAAAGCAGCAACGGCGCGCGAAGGTCGTCCATCTCAAGAACCGCGGGAAGGGCCATGTCCCCGGTCCGCACGCCTCCGGCGATCTGCAGCGCGTCCTGATTTTCGGGACGCACGCTTCCCCGATGGGTCATGAACGCGAGTTTCACGCGATCACCTTCAGTTCGCAGGAAAGCGACAGGTTCACCCTGTCGCCGGGCTCGATCGGATGGGGACGCCCCCGCTCCAGCCTCCGGTCGTTCACCCAGGTTCCGTTGGTGGAGCCGACGTCCTCGATCTGCCACCGCCCGCCGCTTCGCGATACCCTCGCGTGACGCCGCGAGACCGTCTGCATCCCGTGAAGCGCTTCACAGCACTCGCCGCCGCGCCCCAGTTCGCCGCCATTGGAAACGGAAAGCGGCCGCCCGTCGGGACACAGAAACGTCAGCACGGAAGAATTTTCCGATTCCGATTCCGCGCGCATTGTCCGCCCGCCGGGCTCCGGCGTGTCCGCAATTTTGGAAAGATCCGCCGGAGCAGTGTCTGTCGGTGCAATATTTATTGGTGTAATATTTATTGGCGTAATAGAAGAAAGGTTCGTCATACAGACGCGACAGATGACCTCGGAGATGGGGTTCTCCTCCCCACAGGCAGGGCAGTGCTTTATCAGACTCATGATCGCTTCTCCTCCGTTGTCCTCCAGCCCTATTTTTTTCTGCAGTCGTTGCTCTGCAGGAACTGGATAAAATTGTTGATCTCCAGGGGACGCGAGTAGTAATAACCCTGATAGCAGTGGCAGCCCAGGTACCTCAGCCGGTCCCGCTGCGCCCTCGTCTCGACGACCTCCGCGATCACGTGTATTCCCATGTTGTCGCAGAGATTGACGACGGCCTGAATGATATCGACGCTGCTGCGGTCGGTCATGACGTCCTGCACGAGGGAGCCGTCCAGCTTGACGGTGTCGGGCTCGAAGGAACGCAGGTACAAAAGCGACGTATGTCCCATCCCGAAGTCGTCGATAGCCAGCTTCATTCCCATTTTTTTGAAACGGCCGAGCACGTTCTTCGACTCCTTCGACTCGTCGAAGGCGATGTTTTCGGTAAGCTCCACCTCGATTTCGGACGGGTCGAGGCGGTATTCCCGAATCAGCCTCTGGAAGGTCGTCACAATCGCCGGGTTGTGGAGCTGCAGGGGCGAGACGTTGACGGACATGGTGATATCCCTGTACCCAAGCTGGTTCAGTTCGCTGAGCTGCCTCAGCGAGGTCTCGAAAATCCACCTGTTGAGGATGTCGTCGAGCCCCGCTTCCTCTGAAATGGTGATGATCGTCGGGGGAGGAATGACCCCGAACCTGTAGTGCCGCCATCGCAAAAGCGCCTCGCAGCCCACGACGTCGCCGGCGTTGTCGACCTGGGGCTGGAAGACGAGGTAAAGGCCCGTATTGTCCACGGCGTCGGTTTTCAGGTCGTTGGCGAGGACTCTGGCCAGGGAACCGACCTCGTCCGGGCGGTGCAGGACCATGGGAAGGCGGTGGTTATCGACATAATTGACCTGCTCGTTCAGTTTTTCGAGGACCTTGCGGTTTTCCTCTTCCTTGAACTTCTCGTTGATTCTGACGAAGGGAAGGTAGATCAGCGTCCCCGTGAGCAGGTTGAAGAGCTGCAACGCCGCGCCCCTCCAGCTTGCCGTGGCGACGTATCCGCCGATGAGGATGGGCGTGGTCCAGACCACGTCGCCGGTGATGACGGGGACCAGCCCCGTGACCGTGGCGAGGTACGACGCCATCGCCAGCGCGACGGGCGTCAGAATGAAGGGGACGACGTAAAAGGGATTGAAAACGATGGGAATGCCGTATATCAGCGTCTCGTTAATGTTGAAAAGCGCCAGGGGGATCGAAATTTTGGCGAGCTTCGACGTGTTCGTCTTGCCGGAGACGATCAGAAGGGCGGCTATCAGGCAAAACGTGCTCCCCGATCCGCCCAGCAGAACGTACACGTCGAAAAACTGCTTGGAAAATATTTCCTGCGGGACCTCTCCGGCCTGCAACGCCGCAAGGTTTTCGGCGAGTTTCGGAACCCAGAGCTCCCGCGTCACGTTTTCCATGACGTTGCTGCCGTGCAGTCCGCAGAACCAGAAGATATGTACCGAAAAAACGAACAGCAGCGCCGAGGTCAGGGTGCTCTGAAAGAAGGTGAAGGCGCTTTTCAGCATCTCGTAGATGAACAGGTGCAGGTCGTTCACGCCGAACAGCGTCGGCGTGAACCTGACGGCGGCAAACACCAGAAAGGTCCACATGGCGGGCTCCAGAGCCGCCAGGGACTGGAGCAGCATCATATCCGCGGCATCGGTGAAGAGCCGGATGCGAAAGAGCTTGCGCCTGTAAAAAAAGAAGAACAGGGACGTGGAGGAGACGGCCACGAATATGGCGGGAAGAAGGCCCATGGGACCGATCTGAACGAACATTATCCCTCCGCCGGAAACGTTCGTGACCGTAACCAGACACCCCAGGCTGACGAGGGCGACGATCAGAGGAGAGACCTGTCCCATCTTCACGGGGCTCTTCGATCTGGCGACGCAATAGCTGACGGAAAGAAGGACGCCCAGAGACATGACCTGCGTCGTCCCATTGTAGATCGAACCCGCGATGCCCTTCCACTTTGGGCCCCACATGTCCAGCATGAACTTCTGGAAAAAATCGAGGGGAATAAAATTCACCAGCACGGCGAAAGACCCGATGATCATCAGGGGCATCATGCCGACAAGTCCCTGACGGATGGACGTCATTGTGCCGTTGGACGACATATGGTATATGAAACTGAAGAACGGCCTGACCCAGCTTTTCATTCGTTCCATTCGTTCTCCCGCCCCGGATACGATAATTTCTTTCGCTCTTGTCGCTGAAAAGTCGGTAAAAACTAAAAATTCAACGAAACCGCCGATATATTATACATGAAGGGTCCGACCCGTCCGGAACGACGGCTTTGTCGGACCCGTATCGCCTGTCTGTTGACCTGTCGGGGCAGTCGGGCCAGGGGTAACGCCGGTCCGGCATCCGTGCCTCAGAACAGGCCGGTGATCTTTCCGTCCGAATCGACGTCGATCGTCAGGGCCGCGGGTTTTTTGGGCAGGCCGGGCATCGTCATGACGGCACCCGTCACCGCGATCAGGAAGCCCGCCCCGGCGGAAAGGCGCACCTCGCGCACCGTGACGCGAAAATCCCTCGGACGGCCGAGTTTCGCGGCATCGTCGGACAGCGAGTACTGCGTCTTCGCCATGCAGACCAGCAGGTTGTCCCTGCCCGGTTCATGGATCAGCTCCAGGTCCTTTTCGGCCTGAGCGGTGTAATCCACGCCGTCCGCGCCGTAAATTTCCCGGGCGATAATCCCGATCTTCTCCTTCGGGCTCATCTCCGGGCTGTAAAGGAACTTCAGATCGGAGGGAACCTCGCAGGCGGCGACGACCTTCCGCGCGAGGTCCGCTCCGCCCGGGCCGCCCTTTTCCCAGACCTCGGACAGGGAGAAGCTCGCCCCCAGGTCCGCGCATTTTTTCTCCACAAGCGCCAGTTCGGCCTCCGTGTCGAGGGGAAAGCGGTTGATGGCGACCACGACGGGAAGTCCGAACTTCTTCACGTTCTCGATATGCTTTTCGAGGTTCGGCATACCCGCCTCGAGGGCCTTCAGGTCCTCGCCCGTCAGCTCGGTTTTCTTTCTGCCGCCGTGCATTTTGAGGGCGCGCACCGTGGCGACCAGAACGACCGCCGACGGCTTCAGGCCGGCGACGCGGCATTTGATGTCGAGGAATTTTTCGGCGCCGAGGTCCGCGCCGAAACCCGCCTCCGTGATCATGTAGTCGGCCAGCTTCAGGCCCAGCTTCGTCGCCTGCACGCTGTTGCAGCCGTGCGCGATGTTGGCGAAGGGGCCCCCGTGGATAAACGCGGGGACGCCCTCGAGCGTCTGCACCAGGTTCGGGTTGATCGCGTCCTTCAGAAGGACGGCCATGGCCCCGGCCGCGCCGATATCCGCGGCGGTGACGGCCCTGCCCTCATACGTGTACCCCAGAACGATCCGGGCGAGTCGGCTCTTCAGGTCCGCCAGGTCCATGGCAAGGCAGAGGATCGCCATGACCTCGGACGCGACGGTGATGTCGAAGCCGCTCTCCCGCGGCACGCCCTCCGTCCTGCCGCCCAGTCCGATGATGACCCTGCGCAGCGCCCGCTCGTTCAGGTCCATCACCCGTCGGAAGACGATGCGGCGCGGGTCGATGCCCAGCTCGTTGCCCTGCTGAATGTGGTTGTCCAGCATCGCCGCGCACAGGTTGTGCGCCGTCGTGATGGCGTGAAGGTCGCCCGTGAAGTGGAGGTTGATGTCCTCCATCGGAACGACCTGCGAGTACCCGCCTCCCGCGGCTCCCCCCTTGACGCCGAAGCTGGGGCCGAGGGACGGCTCCCGCAAGGCCACGCAGGCCTTTTTCCCGATATGCGCCAGCCCCTGTGCCAGTCCGACGCTGGTCGTGGTCTTCCCCTCGCCGGCGGGCGTCGGGGTGATCGCCGTCACAAGCACCAGCCTGCCGTCCGGTTTGTCCTGCAGCCTCCTGTAGACGCCCGGATGGATCTTGGCCTTGTACCTGCCGTACAGCTCCAGTTCGTCCTCGCTCAGTCCCAGTTTTTCCGCTATATCGACAATCCGCTGCAGTTTTGTGGCCTGCGCTATGGCGATATCGCTCGGCACCGTCATTTTTATCCGCTCCGTTTCCGTAAATTTAGTCGTTGGCGCTCAAGTTCTGAAGGTATTTTATCAGATCCGGGGAACTCTCAAACTCTGTAAGCGTCCAGAGTCAGTGAGGCAGAACAGGGCAGCGAAGGGAGCGGCCGCCCGATATTTTAGCGGATTTATGCGCGCATACGGAAATGCTAAGATGCCTTTATGATATTTTTTATCATGACTGCACAGTTGCTTCAGGTAAAGATCGAGAGGGTCTTTCCCCTTCACCGCGACCCGAATCCGTTTGCCGCCGATTTAAGAGTAAAATAAAGAGTGGCGGCTCTCCGGTGAAGCGCCCTTTCGACCTGAGACAAATCGACAGTCATATTTTTAGCCGGAAATCCACAAATTTTATTGCTGACCGTGCGCGGCGGCAGATTCTTTGAATGAAATTTGAATGAAATTTGAATGAAAGCGGGAAAAACGATGATCAAAAAACTGTTCGGGAAAAGGGAACATCTGCTTATATCCGTCATCCTGCTTCTGTTCATCAGCGTCTCCGGTTTTTCCATGGTGTCGCTCAACCAGCTCGAAGGCAACGCGCGCGTCATCAATTACGCGGGAATCGTCCGCGGGGCCACCCAGAGGCTCGTCAAAAAAGAAATCCAGGGGCATCCCGACGACGGGCTGACGGCCCGGCTGGACTCCATTATCGACGGCCTGATTCGCGGCGGCACGAACAATCTGATAGCCCTTCCCGATAAGACTTTTCAGGAGGACATGAGCCATATCGATGCCCAGTGGGCTCTTTTGAAGGAAGCGATCCGGGAAGTCCGCGGGGGAGGGGATGTCGAGCGACTTTATTCCCTGAGCGAGACCTATTTCGAGCTGGCGGACAAAACCGTATCCTCCGCCGAGCTTTATTCTGAAAAGCAGCTCAATTTCTCGAGAAAACTGCTGCTGGGGGTAAACGTGGTCTTTATCCTGTTCATGGCGGGAGCCCTGATTTACTATCTGAGTACCCTTACGCTGAGGCGTCACGCACGGCACCTCAACGAGGTCGCCTACGTCGACGGCCTGACGCAGATGCCCAACCGCGCCAGCTGCGAGAGGGAGATTCTGAGGTGCGCCAGCGATCCTCCGGCGGGTAATGTGGCCGTCCTGATGTTCGACATGAACAACCTGAAAACGGTCAACGATCTTCGGGGACACCAGGGCGGCGACCGGCTGATCGCCGAGTTCGGAAAGATTCTGCGGACGGAAGCCAAAGACTTCGGCTTTGTGGGACGATACGGCGGAGACGAGTTTCTGGGCATTTTTAAGGATGCCGATCCGGAGGTGGTGGAAAAATATCTGGCGCAGGTCAATATGCGGGTCGTCGCCAGCAATCTTTCGCAGGTCGATGATATCGACAAAATCAGTTTCGCCGTTGGCTACTGCGTCGGGGCCAGGGGCGACAACGATCTGGACAGGCTTATCGCCGAGGCGGACCGGCGCATGTATGGAAAAAAACGTCAGATGAAGGAAAACAAAAACAGCGATGCGGAACTGTAAGCGTTCGGGGGCCTTTTCCCTGCCCCGCTGCTGTTGCGCTGACAATGCTGCGCTGACAATGAAGCTCTTGCAATATGCTCTTATAATATTGAAAGTGACGCCATCATGCAAATAAAAAGACGGAATTTGTATCAAATATCTCTGGCCGTTCTTTCGCTGGTTTTTATCGCTCTTTATGGCAGGGCGCTGATTTCCATCAACCATGGAATATCCCTTCTGTTCTGTGCCTTCCTGATCCTTTTGGGGGTGCTGCAGCTTTCGCTGGCGGTTTTATGCCTGCTGGAGGCCTCCAGAGAGGAAAAAGAGCTCAGGTCCGGATTGATCGACCCTCTGACGGAGCTCCCGACCGATGTTCACCTGGCGGAGGCCGTAAGAAAATTTTTGAGGGAAACGAGCGGGGACAAAAACAGACCCAAATACAGCATGGTTTGCCTGGCGCTGATATTTTTCCGCCGCTTCAGCGCAATGCTCGGCGACACGATGGACGACGGCCTTCTGCGCGTCGTCGGGGATACCCTGCGCAAAAATTACACCTGCGTCGTCCGCAACAGCGGCCCCCGTTTCACCTTTCTGGCGCCCGCGTACCCCACCCTTTCGTTTGATCTGACGAACGCTCTCTCGATGGCTATTTTGGAAAATCTGGGCAGGCAATACGCGGACATGACGAACTTTCGATTCGGCTTTTGCCCTCTGATCAGGGAGGTCGTCGACGATCCCTCCGAGCGGGCGATCCAGGAGGCGTACTCCGCCGCCCGAATGGCGCTCAGATATGCCGAGGACGACTCGACGGCCAACGCCGTCACGTATGACAAAAAGCTGCGGGAACGGATTCAGATGGAAAGAAACATCGAGCTGAGGATGCTGCACGCCCTGTCCGGCGGGGAATTCCTCGTCTACGTCCAGCCCAAGCATCACCTGGTCAAAGACGTCTGCACCTGCAGCGAAGCCCTGATACGGTGGAACTCCGAGGAGATGGGGTTTATCATGCCGGACGCCTTCATCCCGATATTCGAAAGAAACGGCTTTATCGTCGAGCTCGACTTTTTCGTCCTTTCCTTCGTCTTCCAGCACGTTCAAAGCGAGCTTGCGGCGGGCAGAAAGGTCCTCCCCATCTCCGTGAACCAGTCGAAAGTGACCCTCGCTTTTCCCAATTATATGGAAAGGCTGCAAAACCTCGTCCGACGCTATCCCGTTCCTCTGTACTACATCGACCTCGAGGTGACGGAGAGCGCGCTGGAAAACGATGCCGGGTCCCTGCTCTCGTATGTGTACGCCATCAAGGAACTGGGTTTTTCCATCTCGCTGGACGACTTCGGCAGCGCTTACTCCTCGCTGAACACCCTGCAGGGACTGCCGGTGGACACGCTCAAGATCGACAGGGAATTCCTCGCCCGTGCGATCACTTATGAAAGAAGCAAGATCATCATTCGCCACATTATCAGCATGGCGAAAGACCTGGGGATAGAGGTCGTTTGCGAGGGCGTGGAGACGGAGGAACAGATGAAATTTCTGCGGGCCTGCGGCTGCGATTACGCGCAGGGCTACTACTACGCCCGGCCGATGCCGTTCGAGGAGTACAAAAAAATCTATCTGGCAGACTGACATTCAGACCGACATTATCCTCGCGCAGGCGGAGCCGACGGCCCCCCTGCGGGAGTCTGCCCCTGCCTCGGCCTTACGCCCGCCGCGCTTACCCGGACAGGGGGTTCTGCTTTCTCTGAGACTAATTCTCTGAGTCATTAATTCCCGTACAGAAATTTCCCTTTGCCGTGTGCCCTGCCTCTGCTATTCTGCGCCAGAGAAAGGCAGGTGCTGTTGAAGTGAACTCCAGGGTACTCGCTTTCAGAGAGGATTTGCATTGGGGATGTCTTGTATCCGGCCTGACGGACGCGCAAATCGAGGAAATTTCGAAGTATCTTTTTTACGGCGACGCTCCGCTGTACCAAAAAGGGCAGGTGATAAAAAATCCACAGCAATTGATCTCCTGCATTTGACCATAATGATGAAAAGATGAAAAAGAAGAGGGGAGGGGGGCCTCTCTGTGCGCCATTTGACGGGAAGGCCGCCCTGTGACGCCTGAGTCGGGGGGTTGAATCTGAATAGCCCTCTCTCCCCTTTGTAGCAGCTTACGACGCGAACAGGCTCTGTACTATTTCGCAATTTCGATATATAATTGAAGAAGAGGAGAGAGGGCTACCAGCTTCTCTGTGCGCCATTTGCAGGAAAGGCCGCCCTGGGGCGTCTGAGTTGGGGGTTTCAGGGGCGCCAGTTCCCCTGAATCTGAATGATGTAAGTGGAGCCCTCTCTCCCCTTTGTAGCAGCTTACGACGCGAACAGGCTCTGTACTATTTCGCAATTTCGATATATAATTGAAGAAGAGGAGAGAG
>JAISSA010000001.1 GCA_031273365.1 Synergistaceae bacterium | reverse complement strand
CGGCATGAGCGCCCGCGGAGAATCCGCAAAAAACGCCCTCGATGCTCGACAGGAGACGCGCGCCCTCTATCGCCTCTTCATCGGAAATGCCGACGCAGTCGGTGATGAGCGAACGGTCCAGGAAAGGCACTTCCCGGGCGTACCCTCCTCCCTGAATGCGATGGCCGGGACCCTCCTTCTCCTTTTTCCCGCCGTAAAAGGGCGCATTCGCGGGCTCGACAAGGTAACAGCGCACTTTTGGGTTGTGACGCCGCATGGCGGTGGCGATGCCGGTAAATCCGCCGCCTGTCCCCACAAAGTCGGCGATGGCGTCGATTTTTCCCTCCGACTGTTCCCACATTTCATCGCCCGTGGCTTCCTGCGCGAGGGCGTTGTCGGCGTTGTGGAACTGCCCCACGCAGAAGGCCCCCAGCTCTCTGGTCAGGCGCTCCGTCTCCTTCATGACCAGGTCCAGATCCGCCGCGCTGACCTCCCCCGGCTTCGAGCCCGGCGCCTGCTCCACCCGAACGACCTTCGCCCCGAACGCGTTGCAGATGCGTACCCGCTCGATCGAGTTCCCCATGGACATGACTGCGATGAAGGGGTAACCCAGAAGAGAACAGACAAGCGACAAGCCATTGCCCGTGTTGCCGCTCGTCTCCTCGATGACCGTCTGACCGGGCTTCAACAGACCCTTACGCTCCGCCTCGCGGATCATCCCCAGGGCAATACGGTCTTTCTTGCTGCCCGACGGATTCAGGTGATCCAGCTTCGCCAGAATACGCCCCTCCAGCCCCCAGTGCCTCACGAGACGCTCGAGGTCGACGAGAGGGGTATTGCCGATAGCCTCTAAAATACTTTTCATCACTGCCATGTTCGTTCTGCCTCCAATTCTTAGAATGAGAATCAATTAAGGTGGAAATGCATAAAAATAACCGGCTCTCGTGCAGTTCGAGAACCGGTTATCGTTAAGCTCTGTTTGTCTTCTTCGTCGTCCCTGCGGAGGCAGGGACATGGACAGGAACATGGACACGCTCCATATCCGGACAGGTCTGTATATACCCACTGTCTGTTCTCCGCCATTTTCGTCATTTTCCCATTTCCGCCATTTCTCATTTTCATCTCGGGAACTGCAGGACCATCTCGCTTTTCTGAAGAGTATACACCATGATTATGGGCTGTGGCATTCTTCCCGGCTGTGGTATTCTATTCTTCATAAAGGAATTTGGGTATTCGTTCAAGCCCCGTGCGTTCAGTCTTGTCATGGCAGCCACTCAATGCGACATCGGGGGTTTCAGGGGGGCCAGTGAGCCCCAGGGGCGAACGGGCTCTGCCCACCCTGATTTTGAACTTTAATTTGGGCGTCCGTTTTCGGGGGAGGCATGTACTGTGGAAGAACTGGAAAACTGTCACACTTTGCTGGGAATCCTTCCGACGTCTGGAAGCGACGAGATAGAGGAAGCGTATCGGAGGAAAAAGAGCGAGCACGATCCGGGGCAATTCGCCGAGGGAACTCCCGAGTGGGTAAATGCCGCAGCCATGCAGAAAAAACTGGAGCAGGCCTACAACGACGCGGTCATGGCGACCTTTGCGCCCATCCGCGTCTTTTCGGCCCCAAATCCGCCCCCCGCGCCACCCCAGCCCCGGAGTCCATCGCCCCGGCCGCATCGCCCTCCGGTGACCGGCGGGGGAAACGACAGCCACCCGCGGTCCTGGGCTCCGACGCCGCAGCAGAATCCCCGGCTCGACGGTCTCGTGGAGGAGGCGCCTGTTTCCGTTTCCGACGCGGACCTCCTGAAGATGGATGTCAGCCAGCTCAGGGAAATGTACGCGCCGCCTCCCCCCAAAACGTCCCCGCTGTTCACGCTGGGGATCGAAGATCCGCTTTTGCGTTCCTACGTCCGAATGTTCCTGACGTTTACCGTTCTGGATTTTCTGTTGCGCGTCGCGATGGGAAATGTGTGGGAGGGCATGTCCGGGATATTTTCCCGCCTCCCTGGCGTGCTGAGCGCCCTGAACGAGGGGCTGCCGACGGTGGGAACGAACGCGCCGCCGGCTCCTCCGTCGGCGCTCTGGTCGCTGGTCACGTCCGTCGTATCCATGGTTTATCTCTTCGCCTGTTCTCTCGTCATGCCGATCGCCGTCCGCTTTTTCCTTATGGGCGAACCGGCGACGGGAAGCTGGACGATGCGCCTGACGCTGGATGTGGGTTCCATCATGGCCGCCTGGGTCATCATGCTTCCGGTGGGGCTGATCTTCAGGATCCTGCCCGCGGAATGGGCCGGCTCCGACATGAACCTGCTGTTCGTCACCCCCCTGCTCTGCGACGCCACCATCAAATACGGCGGCTGAGGGTGCGCACCGTGCAGGAGACGGATTTCCGCGAATCGCCCGCGACGGACGCGACAAAAAAGGCGCTGTCGGCATGGTCCTGGCGGTTGGGCCTGCCTTTTTACCAGGCGGGCATCGACGCGTTTTTTGCCCTGGGCGGGCTGAGCCGACTGAAAAAAAAGTATAAGGTCGGGCTGGATGAGCGTATGGGACTCTTCGGCCCCGACGTGCCCAAAAACGCTCTGTGGGTCCATTCCGTTTCCGTCGGGGAGGTCCAGTCGGCCCTGCCCCTGCTGGAGGCGACCGCCGCGGAATTTCTCTCCCCCCGCATCCTGTCCACCGTGACCGTCACGGGCCGGACCATGGCGGAAAAACTGACCGCGCACGTGGTCGACCGCTTCATCTACAACCCGTGGGATACCCGGACCTTCGTGAGGCGGGCGCTCGATACCCTGACGCCCCGGGCCTATGTCGCGATGGAGACCGAACGCTGGCCCACGATGCTTTACGAGCTGCACCGACGCGGCATTCCCGCGTTTCTCGTCAACGGACGCCTTTCCGATGAAAGCGCGGCCCGTCTGAGGAGGGCGCGCGGGTTCTGGCGCGGCGTGATCTGTTGTTTCGACCGCCTGATGGTGCGCTTCGACTCCGATCGGGAAAATTTCCTGAGTCTCGGCATTCCCGGGGAAAAAATCTTCGTGACGGGGGACTGCAAAATCGACGCGATGTTCAGCCGCAGACAAAAAGTCGACGCCGCCAGATGGGC
>JAISSA010000195.1 GCA_031273365.1 Synergistaceae bacterium | reverse complement strand
TTGTCCCTTTTCGGCGTCATGTGGTCGGAGCACTGCAGCTATAAAAACTCGAAAGCGCAGCTTCGCAAGTTTCCCGTGACCGGGCCCGGGATCGTCCAGGGGCCGGGAGAGAACGCGGGCGTCGTCCGCCTGGATGGAAAACTCTGCGCGGTCTTCAAGATGGAAAGCCACAACCATCCGTCCGCCGTCGAGCCGTATCAGGGCGCGGCGACGGGCGTGGGCGGGATCATCCGCGATATTTTCGCGATGGGCGCGCGTCCCGTGGCGTCGCTCGACAGCCTGCGCTTTGGCGCGCTCGACGACGTCCGCACGAAGGGGCTCTTTCGCGGCGTCGTCGCGGGGGTCGGAGGCTACGGCAACTGCATCGGCATTCCCACCGTGGGCGGCGAGACGTTCTTTCACCCGTCCTACCACGGCAACCCGCTCGTCAACGCGATGTGCGTGGGGCTGGTCGAGGAGGACAAAATTTTCAGGGGGCAGGCGACCGGCGTCGGCAACATCGTCATGCTCGTGGGCGCGCGCACCGGACGCGACGGCATCAAAGGGGCGAGCTTCGCCTCCGAGGAACTGAGCGACGCCGACCCCGACAAACGCCCCAACGTGCAGGTGGGCGACCCCTTCATGGAAAAGCTGCTGCTGGAGGCCTCCCTGGAGGTGCTGGAGGCCGGGCTGGTCGTGGGGCTGCAGGACCTGGGCGCGGCGGGGCTGACCTCGTCGGGCTCCGAGATGGCGGGGCGCGCCGGGAGCGGACTTTATATCGACCTGAACAGAGTTCCCCTGAGAGAGAAGAGCATGGAGCCCTGGGAGATTATGCTTTCGGAGTCCCAGGAGCGTATGCTGATGGTCGTGGAGCCATCGAAGGTCGACGCGATCGGGGCCGTGTTCGAGAAATGGGACCTGACCGCGGCGGCGATCGGCGAGGTCACGGGAGACGGGCGCTTCACGATCCGAAGGGGCGAGGAGGTGCTGGCCTCCGTCCCGGCCGGGTTCCTGACCGACGACGCCCCGGTGAACATACGCCCCACCGCCGAGCCTGGGTATTTCAGCGCCCTCAGGAAGGCCGACTGCTCCGAGCTGCGGAACTGCGGCGACTGGACGGGCCTCCTGAAGAGACTGCTCGCCTCCCCGAACATCGCGTCGAAACGGTGGATTTACGAGCAGTACGACAGCACAATCGGGACGAACACGGTCGTCCGTCCGGGGAGCGACGCCGCCGTTCTGCGCCTGCCCGGCTCCGAAAAGGGGATGGCCCTCGCGACCGACTGCAACAGCCGTTATACGTACCTGAACCCATGGCTCGGCGGGGCCATCGCCGTCGCCGAGGCCGCGCGGAACGTGGCGGCGAGCGGGGCCAGGCCTCTGGCGATCACGAACTGCCTGAACTTCGGGAACCCGGAGAAGCCGGAGATCTACTGGCAGTTCGTCAACGCCACGGACGGGATGGCGGACGCGTGCAGGGCGTTTTCGACCCCCGTCACGGGGGGCAACGTCAGCTTTTACAACGAGTACGACGGCCGGGCCATACACCCCGCTCCGACGATCGGCATGGTCGGCCTTCTGGAGAACGTGGAGGACCGCGTCACGAGCGAATTCAAGGCCGAGGGAGACCTCATCGCGCTCGTCGGCGAGACGCGGGAGGAACTGGGCGCGTCGGAGGCGCATTTCCTGCTGACGGGCAGGGACGAGGGGGAGGTTCCGGCCCTGGATTTCGAAAGGGAAAAGAGCCTGCATACCTTTCTGGTCGATGCCGCGCAGAAGAGGCTTTTGGCCTCCGCGCACGACTGCTCCGAGGGCGGGCTTGCCGTCACGCTGGCGGAGTCCGCGATACAGGGCAATCTGGGGGTATCGCTGGACTGGAGGGGAGACGTCTCCGCGGCGGCGGCCCTCTTCGGGGAGACCCAGTCGCGCGCGGTCGTCTCCGTCCGCCCCGGGAAGTGGAAGGAGATGGAAGCCCTTCTGAAAAAGCATTCCCTTCCCTTTACGATGCTCGGGACCGTGTCCGACAAAATTTTTTCTCTGCGCTATTGCGGAGACGTGCTTGTGGAATGCCCGCCGGACGAGATCCGGAGCCTCTGGGAGGAGAGCCTCGCATGTATGATGAAATAATAAATGAGCCCCAATGGCACGAGGAGTGCGGTATTTTCGGGATCTGGTCGAAGACGGCCTCCGTGACGGACGTCTGCTACCTGGGGCTCTTCGCGCTCCAGCATCGGGGACAGGAGAGCGCGGGGATCGCCGTGACCGACGGAATGCACGTCGACATCGCAAAGGGCATGGGGCTGATGACCGAGGCGTTCAGGCCCCGTCTTCCCGGCATCACGGGGCACTGCGCCGTGGGGCACGTGCGCTACTCGACCGTCGGGGGCAGCGTGCTCGCCAACGTCCAGCCGTTCCTGGCCTCCTTCTCCGGGGGGTTCATCAGCCTGGCGCACAACGGCAGCCTGACCAACGCGCAGGAAACCCGACGCCGGCTCGAGAACGCGGGCTGCATTTTCCAGTCCAGCTCGGACAGTGAGTCGATTCTGAACCTGATTGCCGTTTCCCAGGCGCCCACCGTCGAGGAAAAGATTCTTTCGAGCCTGGAGCAGATCGAGGGCGCTTACAGTCTCGTCATCATGACCGGCGACCGGCTCACAGGCGTTCGCGACCCGCACGCCTTCCGCCCGCTCTGCCTGGGGCGTCTGGAGGACGGATACGTGCTGGCGTCGGAGACCTGCGCGCTCGACGCGGTCAACGCGACGTTCGTCAGAGACGTCCTTCCCGGCGAGATGGTCGTCGTCGATCGGACAGGAGTGCATTCGTACTTTCTGCAAAAGAAGGCCCGGCGTTCGAGCTGCGTTTTCGAGTACATCTACTTTGCGCGCCCGGACAGCGTTATCGACGGGGTCAGCGTCTGGCAGAGCCGCTATCTCATGGGACGCCGGCTGGCGCGGGAGTACCCCGCGGCGGCGGACGTCGTCGTCCCGGTGCCCGACACCGGCATCGCGGCGGCCATCGGGTTCAGCGCGGAAAGCGGGCTTCCGTTCGTCGAGGGGCTGATCAAGAACCGCTACGTCGGACGGACGTTCATCCTGCCCGACCAGACGAAGCGGAAAGCCACGGTCGAGATGAAGCTGAACCCCGTGCAGGCGAACCTCGCGGGGAAGAGGGTCGTCCTGATCGACGACTCCATCGTGCGGGGGACGACGAGCGCGCGCCTCATCGCCCTGCTGCGCCGGGCCGGAGCGACGGAGGTCCACATGTGCGTGTCCTCTCCGCCGATCACTCACCCCTGTTATTACGGCATCGACACGTCGATACGCAGGGAGCTGATCGCCGCCGTGTCCACGGAGGAGGAAATCTGCCGTAAAATCGGGACCGACGGGCTGCATTATCTTTCGCTGCAGGGCCTTCTGGAGTCCGTTGGAGACGGGATGGGAGAGCGGATGTGCACCTCCTGCTTCCGGGGCGATTACCCCACCGACGTCTCGGAGTGTCTGGCGGAGGCGGGAATATGACAGGCCCGTTTTCTCCTTCGTTTTCCTACCGGGACGCGGGAGTCGACGTCGACGAAGCGAACCGGTCGATCGAGGAGATCAGGAAGGCGGCGGACTCGACCCGGCGGCCGGAGGTGTTGGGCAGTGTGGGCGGGTTCGGGGGGCTTTTCGCCCTGGATGCCTCCCGGTACAGGGAGCCCGTTCTCGTCTCGGGAACCGACGGCGTCGGGACGAAGCTTCAGGTCGCCTTTATGATGGGGCGGCACGACACCATCGGGCAGGACGTCGTCGCCATGTGCGTCAACGACGTTCTGGTTCAGGGCGCGGAGCCGCTTTTTTTCCTCGATTATCTGGCCGTGGGGAAATTGAATCCATCTCAGGTGGGGGAGATCGTGCGGGGCGTCGCCGCCGCGTGTCGGGAGTCCGGCTGCGCGCTGATCGGCGGAGAGACGGCCGAGATGCCGGGCTTTTACCGGACGGGCGAGTATGACATCGCGGGGTTTTGCGTCGGCGTCGCGGAGCGCGAAAGGCTGTTGCCCCGCGCCGATATCGCGCCGGGGGACGTGCTGATCGGAGTGGCGTCCAGCGGCCTGCACTCCAACGGGTTCTCCCTGGTGCGAAAAATCTGCTTCGATCATAAAAAAATGACGGCGGAGACAATCGTGCCCGAGCTGGGAACGCCTCTGGGGACGGAGCTGCTGAAGCCCACCCGGCTGTACCCGAAGCTCGTGCTGCCGCTGCTTTCCGGCATTTCTGCCATTCCCGCCATGTCTATCATTTCTGTCAAAGGCATGGTGCACATCACGGGGGGCGGCTTTTACGAGAATATCCCGAGAATTTTGCCGAAGGGGACCGCCGTTCGGGTCGATCCGAAAACCTGGACGATCCCGCCGATCTTCACTCTGCTGCAACAGTGGGGCAACGTCACGGACGCCGAGATGTTCCGCACCTTCAACATGGGTATCGGGCTGATCCTCGTCGTCTCCGCGGGGCAGGCGTCCTCTCTGATTGCAGAACTCCGCGCGAGGGGCGAGGACGCCCGCGAAATCGGGGTTGTTATCGCGGGCGACGGAGCAGTATACATCGAAGGAGTCACGCGATGAAAACCAATACGGCGTTTCCTCTGCGTCTGGGCGTGCTGGTCTCCGGGCGGGGGAGCAATCTGGGGGCGATTCTGGAGATGAGTTCAAAAAGTTCGGAAGCGGAGGTCGCGGTCGTCGTGTCGGACAGGT
This sequence comes from Synergistaceae bacterium, assembly GCA_031273365.1. Taxonomy (GTDB): domain Bacteria; phylum Synergistota; class Synergistia; order Synergistales; family Aminobacteriaceae; genus JAISSA01. The sequence continues at coordinate 370 of JAISSA010000195.1, read as the reverse complement.
CCGATGCCCTTGCGCTGAGGCGGCTTGAAGGGCTGGATATTCCGGGGGTTGTCGTCGAGCGAGGGGCTTTCCCGGACAGGGACGCTTTCGAGGCGGCGATCATCGATGCGCTGGAAAGCCGTCGGGTGGATCTCGTCGTCCTCGCCGGATTCATGCGGATACTGGGTCCGGGCTTTATCCGGCGTTTTTCGAATCCCTCCCGCATCATCAACATCCACCCCTCTCTGCTTCCCTCCTTCCCCGGCCTGCATGCGCAGAGGCAGGCGCTGGAGCACGGCGTCAAAATATCGGGATGCACGGTGCACTTCGTCGACGAGACGCTGGACGGAGGCCCGATCATCGCGCAGGCCGCCGTCCCGGTGCTGCCCGG
>JAISSA010000253.1 GCA_031273365.1 Synergistaceae bacterium | reverse complement strand
CCCCCCGATCGGATATTTCGGTTCCTGTCATGGCGAAGCCGGGCGTATGAGCATGGGTACAATTCGGCTTCACTGTGTTGACTTCGTCTCTCAGGCGGGTATAGTGGAGATGGTCACTGGAGGGGCAGTGAAGCCGGCCCTGTGCGGGCTCTGCCTTCCCGAGTCTGAACGCTTACGTTTACGGAGGATTTGAGGATTTAATGTCGACGGAATCCAGGTTACGGTCGGAGATACGCGCGGTGCGAAGGGCGCAGTCGAATTTTTTTCTGTTTATCATTCTCGCGGGTTTTGTTGCTTTTTTGAGCACGATCCATCCCGTTCTCCACACAATCGCTTCGATTTTCATCATCGCTTTTTTGTACGGCGTTCTGCAACGGAGCGGGCACAATCTTTTTCAAAGTCCCCCCGTTTCCTCGGCGGGCTACGTTTTCGCGCTGGAGGCGCTGTTGCTTCTGATAATGCTGGCGTGTGGCGTGCTGCTTCTGTCAAGCGTCTTTTTTTGGCTGGGAGACGGGGCCCTGGGGAGAATTTCGGACGAGGTCAGGAGAAGCGCGGGGACGATAAGATTTTCGTTTCTGACGGTTCTCAACCTGATTATTCTGGTCCCCCTGTACGAGGAACTTTTCTTTCGCGGATATCTGCTGAACGCCTACCGGTGTATCGGGGACCATTTCGCCATTGTGTCGAGCGCCGTGCTTTTCGCCGTGGGGCATCAGGTCTTTTTCAACTCCCTTTACACGTTTTTTCTCGGCCTTGTCCTTGCCATACTGACCATACGCTATAACTCGATACTGCCTCCATTTTTGTTTCACATGATCAACAATTTCGTCGCGATTTTCCCGGCGGTGGGAAATATCGACCATCCCGAGGCGACTTCGGAGCCGATGGACGCGTTGCAGTTCACCGAGGCGGTTGCGGGAGCGCGAAGGTGGATTTTGCCGTGCCTTATCGTCCTTGTCGGCGCCCTGTACATTTTATACCGTGTCTGTAAGCGCCTGCGCCGTCAGTCCGAGGCAGAAACCCCCCTCAATATGACCATTTACGAGGCGGGGCAGATCCTGTTTCACTGGCCGGTCGTCCTGATGACGGGAGGTTTTCTCCTGCGCCTCTTCCGCTGGGCGGAAAACTGGCTGGCGTTCTTCACCCGCGCCATGCACTGACCGCCCTCAGGAAAGCTGAAGATTCCGGGACAGGGGAACGTGTCCCCTCGCTCGTTCAGCGCCCCGGGATGCACCCGCGGAGGACGCACCGTTTTCCGGTGCTGGGGGTATAATAAAAATAGTTTCCGAGATTGCTTAAATCAGGGAGGATGCGGACAATGACAAACGTAAAGACACCATGGGGAAAGTTGATTTTGCAGGCGCTCTACCTCGCATCCGCAGTTTTCTACGTGTTCGCTGCGGGAAGATTCAGGGCAGTTTTCGACGGCATGGATATTGAATTGCCCGTTTTGACCGATTTTATAATGTCCCCTCCGGGCCTGTACCTTTACCCCGCTCTGGTCGTGGGCCTGTTCGTGCTCTTTTTGTGGAGCTGGAAGCGGGGCCGTCTGGAGAATAAATTCATCCTGACGCTCTGTAATCTGCCGGTCCTTGCCGGCCCGATTTTTTTTGCGAATATGATGTTTGGACCGATAACCTCCGCGGTGGCTGGCCTCGATAGCGCGTCGCCCCTGCCGACGCAGGCTGCCCCGTCCGCCAGCGCCCCAACCGGCCCAACCTCCTTCGGTCAAACAACGGCCTCGTTTGGCGAGTCGATGCCTGGCATGTCCGTCTCGAAGCCTGTGGGTGTGACGAGCTCGGCTGGCAGACCTGCTCCGTCAGCAGCACAGGACGTCGCGCGTCGCAATATCGTCGAGGGTGGTTTCTCAACCTCAATATCGGGTTATGAGGTTCCGTCGCCTGCCCCGTCCGAGACGGCGCGCTATGCGGAGTATCGGGACAACAGCGCCGTGCGGGTGAAGGACGAGCCCCTCTCCACGTTCGGCCTGGACGTCAGCACGGCCGGCTACGCCAACGTGCGCCGCTTTCTGAACGCGGGACGGTTCCCGGAGGCTGGGGCGGTGCGCGTGGAGGAGATGCTCAACTACTTCCCCGCCCTTCCCGGGGAGACGAAGCTCGATCCCGTGGAGGGGGCTCCGTTCCGGGCCGCGTACCAGCTGGCTCCCTGTCCCTGGGACGCGGGCAAAACGCTTTTGTGGGTTTCCGTCATGGCGGCCGAGGTGAATTACGACGAGGCCCCGCCGGCCAATCTCGTGTTTCTGGTCGACGTTTCCGGCTCCATGAACCCGCCCGAGCGCCTGCCTCTGGTGAAGGCCTCGCTGCAACTTCTGATCGACCGCCTTCGTCCCGAGGACAGGGTGTCGCTGGTGACTTACGCGAACGGGTCTCAGGCAGCGCTGAAGCCGACGCCCGGCTCGGAGAAGTCGACCATTCGCTCCGCCGTCGACCGTCTGTCGGCGGCGGGCGGAACGGCGGGCAGCGCGGGGCTTCAACTGGCTTACGACCAGGCGCAGGAATCCTTCATCGACGGAGGCGTCAACCGCATTATCCTGTGCACCGACGGAGATTTCAACATCGGAGTGTCCGGCGAGGACGACCTGAAGGCCATGCTGACGCGCAAACGCGGGCGTAACGTCACGCTTTCGGTCCTCGGCTACGGAACTAATAACCTGAACGACTCCATGATGGCGAAGATCGCCAGCGCCGGAAACGGCAACTACGGCTACGTCGACACGCTGTCGGAGGCGCAGAAGATTCTGGGTGAGGAAATGGAGAGCACGCTGATCGTCGTCGCCAAAGACGCGAAGGTGCAGATCGAGTTCAATCCCTCGGCGGTTGTGGAATATCGCCAGATCGGCTACGAAAAACGCCGGTTGAACGCGGAGGACTTCAACGACGACAGGGTCGACGCGGGCGACGTGGGGGCGGGCAAACGGGTCACGGTGCTCTACGAGCTGGTTCTCGCCGGAGGTAAAAGCGGCGTCGATCCGCTTCGGTATGAAGAAAAACCTGAATCAGGGCCTGATGCATTGAAGCCTGAATCGGGCGACGCGGGGCGCGAAGGCGCGCCGAACGACGCCGAACTGGCGTGGCTGAAGCTGCGCTGGAAGGCTCCGGAGGGGAAAGAAAGTTCTCTGGCGGAGTTTCCCATTTTGAAGACCGCGATTGTGCCCGCGTTTGACGAGGCCGACTCCTCGCTGCGTTTTTCGGCCGCGGTGGCCGCGTTTGGCCAGAAGCTGCGGGGCAACGCCCGGCTCGTCGATACGGAATGGAAGGACGTGGCGGCCTGGGCGGAAAACGCCAGAGGAAGCGACAGAGGCGGTTACCGGTCCGAACTGGTGCGCCTGATCCGCCTGGCGGA
>JAISSA010000212.1 GCA_031273365.1 Synergistaceae bacterium | reverse complement strand
CAGGCGGCCGCCGGCGAAATCGGCGTCGATTTCAATGAATTTGCGAAGAAACTGAGAAGCAGCGTGCATGGAACAATATGACGTAAAAATCCTGCCTGCCGCGCAGGACGATTTGGCGGTGGCAGAGACAAAAGCGCGGCACAGGCAGTACAAGTCAGAGCCGATGCATGTGACTTCTATGCAGGCGGTCGGAGGGTTGGCGCTGAGGCAAGGTGACAAAAGCGGCGAGAAAACTGACAGATGAATAGCAGGCGTCAGATTTTGAACAGCTCCGAGTGAGTCCCGACACGCGAGAAAAATATCATCTTTTCTTCATAAATCTGGTATATGAGTAAAAAATCACCACCAATATGGCACTCCCTGTAGCCGAGCCACGAACCCGTCAGTTGGTGATCTTTAAATTCCATACCCAAAGGAGTATCGCCGGCTATCAATTGCATCATAACGCTCTTTAACTGCTGCATGTTATAGCGCCCTGAGCGCGTAAGTTTCCCCCAGTCTTTAGGAAAGGACTTCGAGTATGCTGAGGCATACGGCATAGGAACGATATTATCTCGCTGTCGGCGCATCCTGGTTCTCGGAGTCGTTTCCAATAAAACGGCAGCAATAAATTTTTGCCAGCTCGTCTCCCTCGAATATCGCTGCGACCGTCTCCTCGTTCGGTTCATGCCCTTTGAGAACCCGAGCGGCATTATCGTCCGACGTGTCGAGGATACAACGGGAAAGGTTTTCTTTTACGGTGGTCTGAGCAACAGCCATCTTTATCACTCCTTTGCGAAGATTATAGCAAAGCCGCCGCCGTGCCGGTGCTGGTATAATGCCTGTAAACTGTCTATTATTGTAATTTCATGGAAAGGCGTGTCCGATGTATATAATTGCCGCTTTTTTGCTCGATGCCCTGCTGGGCGACCCGAGGCGCGTTCCGCATCCCGTCGCCGGAGTGGGGCGGGTTATTCGTTTTTGGCAGGAACGTTTTTATCCCCGGCCCGACAGGAAACGCCAGGGCTTTTTCTTCTGCGTCGCCGTTCTTTCAACGGTGAGCGCGGTTGTCGGGCTGGTTTTGCTTTGCGCGTCGCGCCTGCCATGGCTGTATCCGGCGGTTGTGACGTATCTTTTGTACTCGGCCGTGGCCTGGCGCTCGCTGAAGGACGAATCCCTGCCCGTGGCTCTGGCGCTGTTCGACGGCGACCTCGAGGCCGCGCGCGCCGCCCTCTCCCGTATCGTGGGGCGCGACACGCAAAACCTCGACGAAAAAGAGATCGCGCGCGCCGCGATCGAAACGATCGGGGAAAATTTCATCGACGGAATTTTCTCGGTCCTTTTTTTCATGGCGCTGGGGTATGCGTGCGGCGGTGCGGCGGGTGCGGCGCTTGCGTGCTGGTTCTTCAAGACGGCGAGCACTCTGGACTCCATGGTGGGATACGACAACGAACACTATCATGATTTTGGGCGCGCCAGCGCGTACCTGGACGACGTCCTGAACTTTGTTCCCGCGCGCCTGGGCGGGGTGTTCGCTCTCCTCGCGGGGGCGTGCCTGGGGTATTCGCTGCCGCGGGGATTGCGGGTTTTCCTGCGCGACCGAAAAAAACACAAAAGCCCCAACAGCGCCCACGGGGAGAGCGCCTTCGCCGGCCTGCTGGGCGTTTCCCTCGGCGGCGGGGCGGCGTATGGAGGGGTCTTCGAGGAAAGGCCCGTGATCGGCGACGTCGATTTCAGGGAGCCGGAGCCCGCCGACATCCTGCGCGCCCATGCGATTCTCGACGCGTCCGTCGCGCTCTCCGTACTGGCGGCGCTCTTTTTCTTCGTGTTCCCGGCGTTCTCTTAGACCGGCGAATCAGGGCGTTTCATGTCTCTTTGCGAGCGCGGGCACGGAGCAAACCCGGAAAAACTGTACAGGGCGATGGGCGTTCCCATGCCGGACCCGGACAAAATCATTGATTTCAGCACGAACACAAACGTTCTCCCCTGGGAGGGGTGGGATGGGCTGAAGCTCGACCTGCGCCGCTCCCTCGCCTCCTATCCCGACGACGAGGCGACGGAACTGCGGCGGGTCGTCGCCGAACGCGAAGCTTGTGCCGTCAAAAATTGTTCCGTCGAAAACGTGCTGGTCGTCAACGGGTCGAACGAGGCCATTTACCTGATCGCGTCCTTCCTGACGGGCAAACGGGCGATCGTTCGGCAGCCCGTTTACGGAGAGTACCGTCGTGCGCTTTCCGCCTTCGGCGCGGAGGTCCGTGACGCCTTCGAGACGAATGTGTTCGAGACGGACGTCGGGGACGCGGAGGCGTTTTTTTTGTGCAATCCCTGCAATCCGACGGGAGAATACCTCGAAAGCACGGTGCTCGAAGGGCTTTTTGAGCGACATCCCCGCACGCTGTTCGTGGTCGATGAGGCCTACGTCGATTTTTTGACGGTCACGCGCCGGAAGCTCGATTTCCTGCGGTGGCGAAACGTCGTCGTCCTCCGCTCCCTGACGAAAATCTTTCACCTGTGCGGGGCGCGCGTCGGCTACGTTCTGGCCTGTGAGGAGCGCATCGCGCGGTTGAAGACGCGCCAGCCCACGTGGAGCGTCAACGCCGTGGCTCAGGCCGTCGCTCCGGACTTTATGAGGGACGGGGACTTCATGCGCAGGACGCGCGACTTTTACGCCGCCGAAACGCCCCGATTCATCGCGGAGCTGGAAAAGGCGGGATTCAGGGTCCTGCCCACCCGCACGAACTTTTTTCTCGTCGAGGTCGCCGACGACCAGGGGACGATCCGCGCCCTTCTGGAGCGAGGCCTCGTCGTGCGCCACACCCGAAACTTCCCCGGCCTCGACGGTCGATATATCCGCGTCGCCACGCGCACCCCGGAGGAAAACGACCTTCTGGTCCAG
>JAISSA010000176.1 GCA_031273365.1 Synergistaceae bacterium | reverse complement strand
GCGGGTGTATGAGTACACGCGGAAGAGAGGAGTGTTTTTTTGGAACATAAAGTATCTGAGGGAACGCGTCGCTTTTTGTCCGACGAGTCCCAGGCGTGGGTCGAGCAGGGGTTGATTTCGGAGGCTCAGAGGGGCGACATTCTGGGAAGCTACGTCGTCACGAAGCGCCTTCCCGTTGTGGTTTTGGCGCTCGGGGTGCTGATGACGGGGATCGGGATCCTCTCCTTCATCGCGGCGAACTGGCAGACTCTTCCTCCCTGGATAAAGGTCTCCCTGATCGTCGGCGGATACCTCGGCAGCGTCGTCCTCGCGTATTGCTTCGAGCGGAAGGGGCGGTGGACGATGGCGGAGCTGCTGTTGTTCCTGTCGGGGCTGTTGCTGCTGGGCGGGCTTGCCCTGATCTCGCAGGTGTTCCACATCCAGGGAGAAGCGACCGACCTCCTTGGCACGTGGCTTCTGGTGTACGCGCCGACCTTTCTGCTGGTTCGCAATCTGTCAATATACCTCCTGTACGAGAGTGTGGGGGCCGTGTACATCAATATGCTGTACCTCGACGTGGTCAACCGGCGGTACATGAAGGATTTGGCCGGCCTGTTCGACGTGCGCACGCTCTTCTCGCCGTATCAGCCGCTGCTCGTGATGCTGCTTCTGATCGGCGTGGCGTGGTGGTCGTGGAACGACGGGCGCAGGACCGACAGAAGCGATGGGGAGTCGAAGCTTAAACGATTTTTCGTGGGCGGGTCCTCCAGACGAATTTTTTTCAGCAACTTCTTCATTCTGAACTGGTTTACGTGGATATGCGCGATAAACAGCACGGGACGAACGTTTATGCCGTTCGTCCTCGGCGTACTCCTCACCGGCGCGGCGATCTGCGTTATGGCGTGGAGGCTGGATTCGGCCGACCTCGACTGGCAGGGGCTTCTCTGCGTGGGGCTCTCCGGCATCGCGCTCTCGTTTCCATGGATATGGAACATGCGCCGCTACGGCAGGGAATTCTTCTTCGAACCCCTCGCGGCGAGCATTCTTCTGGGCGTGTGGCTGGTGTATCGCATCGTTCGCCGGCAGAGAAACGGCGGGTTCGCCGTGTTTTTGTTCTGCGCGCTCCTGGCGCGGTGGTACTTCGACATGTTCTACAGCTTCATGTCGAAGTCGTTCTTTTTTACCGCGGGCGGGCTTTTGCTGCTGCTTCTGGCGTTCGCTTACAGGCAGTGGCTCAAAGCTACTGAAAAAACTGAAAAAGCGGACGAAAACCAGCCGGCCGCGACGCGCGCGGCAAAAATTTCGGGAGGCGACGACGATGAGTGAAATTCGGCCCGGCAAACCCATCCTTTTTAAAACCACCTTTTTTAAATACGCCGTCATCGCGGTGCTTCCTCTCGCCGTTTTGCTCTTTCAGCCGGCGGTCAGCTTCACCGTGCTGGCGTTCGGCGAACGGGTGCTCCTGAAGACGAGGCCCATCGATCCCCGGGATTTTCTGCGGGGAGACTACGTCACGCTGGACTACGAAATTTCCGACCTTCCCGATCAGACGCTGAAGCAGTTGCAGCAGGTCCCTGAAGAGAGGGAATACAGGCTGAAAAGAAAGACCGTTTACGTGACGCTCAAGCTGGACGGCGAAGGGGTCGGTTCGCTCTCGGGCGCGTCGTCCTACCGGCCCTCCGGCGGGCTCTACCTTCGGGGACAGATCGGCGCTGGCCGGAGCCGGACGGTGGACTACGGCCTCGGCGTTTATTACGTGCCGGAGGGAACGGGGCACGATCTCGAGCGCGCGATGCGGGACGGGACGGTCCTCGCGGACGTGCGCGTTCTCCGGGGCCGCGGCGTGATAAAAAAACTGGAGGTCAAAAGGGCGAGATAGCCCCGGCCGCCCCCTCGCACTGAAACCTGCGTAAACGGTAACCGTTCAGGCTGGGGGCGGAGCGGGGCTCCACCGGCGCCCCTCATGAGCGTATGCGAATCGTGATACAATATCGCGCGAACAGGGAATTCCCTGGAGGAAATGCCATATATATTCGAACAGTACGCGGATAATCCGATGAAAAGCGGGTGAGGCGCCTGATTTTTAGACTTGTTGGATTTGTCGCGGTATTTCACGCTTACGTTTACTGGAAGCTGCGCCGGGGCTTTGGCGCGGGATGGTGGTCGTGGCTCTGTTTCGTGTGGGTCGCGGCGTTCACTCTCTTCCCGATCGCCCGATACTACGAAATGGCGGGCACGGGGCGTTTCGTCGAAATTTTTTTCGCCCTGACCATCACGGAGTACGTGATTATGGGCATGATGGCCTCGATGATCGTCGCCGCGGAAATTTTAAAAGTGGTTCTCTCTCTGTGGGACAGAGTCGCCGGAACGCACGCGGAGGACTTCGTCACTCCGAGGAGAATCGTGACGCTTCCCCTCGCCATCGTGCTCTGTGTCGTTGTCTACAGTTTTTACGAAGCCTGGGACCTTCGGGAGGTTCACCTCGTCATTCCCGCGCCAAAACTTCCACAGGACGTCGAACGCCTCAGGATCGTGCAGATCAGCGACATCCACCTTGGCGGGGTGTATCCCGCCGGGCATCTCAGGCGTGTGATGGAGATGGTGCGCGCGGCCAGTCCGGATATTTTCGTCGTTACGGGGGACCTCGTGGACGGGAATATGGCGGGCAGGGGCGCGGAGGCCGGGCTCGTCTCCGACCACGAGGCGAGATACGGCGCTTTTGGCGTTATCGGGAACCATGAACACTACAGCGGACTCGAAGAGTCGATCGAATTTATGGAGCAGGCCGGCCTGACGGTCCTTTACGACCAGGCCGTATCGGTCGCCGGCATCACGATCGTCGGCCTGGACGACCTGACCAGGGTCTGGCCGCCGGGCCTGAAAACCCCGCCGGACCGCTTCGTGCTGTTGCTTAGGCATCGTCCCGACGTCATAAAAACGAGCCGCGGGAAATTCGACATGCAGCTTTCGGGACACACTCACGGAGGTCAGCTCTGGCCTCTGGGCCTCGTGTCCCAGCGAATGCAGGGATACGTACAGGGCCTTTCGAAACAGGACGGCAGCTATGTCTACGTGAGCAACGGCACGGGATTCTGGGGGCCTCCCATGCGTTTCTTCGCCCCTCCGGAGGTAACCGTGATCGATCTGAGGCGATAAGCGCAGCAAGGCGACGCACGAAGGAGGAATTTCCGTGCCGATAAGCATTCTGATAGCCGACGACCATCCCCTGACCCGATCCGGGCTGGCGGAGTGGACAAAGCGCAACCCGCGTTACGAACTGGTCTCGGAGGTCGAAAACGGGCGCGAGGCCTGGGAGGCCGTGGAACGCCTGAGGCCGGATATCGCGCTGCTCGACATTCGGATGCCGGAGCTGGACGGCATCGCCGTCGTGCGGAAAATCAAGGAGCACGGGCTGCCGACGCGCGCGATCATGCTGACGTCGTTCAGCGCGCAGCCCTACGTCATGGCGTCGCTGATGGCGGGCGCCGCGGGGTTCGTGCTGAAAACCACCGCCATACGCGAGATGGAGGTCGCCGTCACCCAGGTGATGGAGGGCCGTCTTTATCTCGACTCGCAGCTCGGCGACATCCTGAAGGACCGGGACCTCGCTCCCGAACCTCTGACCGTCCGCGAGCGCGAGGTCCTGCTGCTGGCCTCCCGCGGCTTTTCCATCAGGGACACCGCGTCGCGGCTCTCCATAACGGAACGCACCGTCCAGGCGCACCTGACCTCGATTTACGCGAAGTTCAACTGCCGCAGCAAAAGCGAGGCCCTGCTGGTCGCGCTGAAGTTCGGCCTGCTCAGCGTCGAGGAACTTCTGGAGGACACCTCTCTGGAGGCGCATATCGGGTGAGCCCGTTAAAGAACCCGACAAAAACGAAACGTAAAAGCCGCAAACTGCTGAGCGTCCTGATCATCCTGATCGTCGTTCCCGTCGTGCTGCTGCTGGTGCGCTCCGCGGCGATCATGGCGGCGCAGCGGCGGATGGTGATGGACATTTCGAGCGGCTACACCCGCCATCTGGCTCAGTATGCGGCGACGCGCTTCAGCGAGCGGGACGACGTGCGGATGCGGGACTTTCTGGAGCTTCTGAGCGACCGGGGCTACGAAAGGGCCCTGCGGCGCGGCGGCCCGAGGAGCCGCGAGAACGGAAACGAACGCGGGGACCGGTCCTCCAGATTCCTGCCCGGCATCCTGGCCTACACCCGAAGGGACGGGACGTTCATCGCCGGTTCGAGACGGGCGGAGATCCTTTCGGAGCTTCGAGCCCGGCATCCTGAGCTCGAAGAACTGGTCGTGGACACCATGACGGTGAACGAACAGGAAATGGCCTACTGCCTTTACGCCGCGCCCACGGAGGACCCCGACGTCGTGGCCGTCGCGGCGGTGACGATGTTCACCTGGATAGGAGGAAACGGTTTCCTCATGGGGCGATTCGTCAACGAGACGATGATCGTGGCCCTCTTCTGCCTGATCGTGCTGCTCCTGCTGCGCATGGCCCTGATACGCCCCCTGCGCGCGCTCTCCTCCGGCCTGCGCACGTTCGCGTGGGGCCAGGAAGTTCCCCGGTTCGACCCGAAGGAGGGCAGGCTTTTCGGAATGCAGGTCGAGGAAATCGCCTCGCTGCGCGACGCGATCGACGAGCTGGCGAAGGAAGCCGTCCGAAAGACGGAGCTCGAAAAACGCTACCTGGGCGACATCGTTAAAGCGCAGGAAGACGAGCGCAACCATCTGGCGCGCGAAATTCATGACGGCCCCATTCAGGTCGTCGCGGCGCTGATGCAGCGCATTCAGATGGCGTCCCTTTCGGACGCGGGGGAGCGGGACGTGCGCGGACAGCTCGCTCTGGCGGAGGAAGCCGCGCAAAACGTGGTCGAGGACCTGCGCGGAATCTGCGACTCCCTCGTTCCGCCGTGGATGTCGCTGGGCCTCGCCCGCTGCATGGAGGAAACGGGAACCCGCCTGTCGCGGCAGCACGACATCGTGATCGACGTCGACGTGGACAGGGTGACCGAGCCGCCGCAGGACAGGACTCTGGCGCTTTTCCGCATCTTTCAGGAGGGCGTGTCCAACGCCGTCCGCCATGGCCACGCGACGCACGTGAAGCTGTCCCTGTCGCAGGATGAAACGACGGGCACGGTGACGTTCGTCCTGCAGGACGACGGCGTCGGCTTCGACCAGACCGCGGTCAGCCTGGACGACCTCCGCGCCTCCGGCCAGCGCGGCCTGACCGGAATGCACCAGCGCGTCGAAAGTTTCGGGGGAACCCTGCTCATCAGCTCGGAGCGGGGCCGGGGAACCCGGGTGGAGGTGACGTTCGACGCCGCGGGTCCCCCATCCGGCTGAAGACGCTTTGCACCTGATTCCCCCCCTCTCTTTCTCTCTTTCTCTTTCTCGGACTCCTGCGCCTGCTGCGGCAGGGCCGCCAGCCCTTCTCCCGCTGCTTTTTTATGTTGCCTGTAGGACACGTCACTGCAGCTGCAGAATAAATAGTTGTTATTGCTGATTTGGAGAGATATGCTTACAATAGACGCGCCTGCAGCATATGAAATGGCGGGCATATCGACCTTTGAAAAAGCGTCCCGCGCTCTCCGGGACTTCTACTTCTTCTCCCGGACCGGCGGCGGTAGCCGTTCAGGGCGACGGGGGGCAGTCGAGCCCCAGGGGTGAACGAATTTCTGCCTCCCTGATCCCTGGACGCTTATTGGCGACGTTTTTAAATTTGTCTGGGGGGAAACGATATGAGTGAAAAAGTGATCGTGCTGGACGGGCTTTCTCTGACGCTGTCGGACATCGTCAGGGTGGCCCGGGAAGGTTATGGAGCGAGGCTGAGCGACGAAGCCGTCGCGGCCGTTAAGGAGGCAAACGCGCTCGTCGAGGAATGGGCCGCGTCCGATGAGGTCGTTTACGGCATCACCACGGGGTTTGGCGACCTGGCCTCCGTAAAAATCTCCCCCAGGGACCGACGCGTGCTGCAGGAAAATCTTTTGCGCAGCCATGCCTGCGGAGTGGGCGAGCCCTACCCCGTGGACGTGACCCGCGCGATCATGCTGCTGCGAATCAACACGCTCAGCCGCGGTCATTCCGGCATCAGTCACGCCACGCTTTCCGGTCTTGTCGCGCTCCTGAACGCGGGCATCCACCCCGTGATCCCCTGCCAGGGGTCCGTCGGGGCGTCCGGCGACCTCTGCCCCCTGTCCCATCTGGCGATCGCCCTGCTGGGCGACGGAGAGGCGGAGTTCCGCGGGCGGATCGTTCCCGTCCGGGAGGCGCTGTCGGCCGCCGGACTGAAGCCCATTTCCCTGGGCGCCAAGGAGGGTCTGGCGCTCAACAACGGGACGACCGTCATGAACGCGGTGGCCGCCCTCGCGCTGGTCGACGCGCTCAACCTGGCCAGGCTCGCGGACATCGCCGCCGCCATGTCCATGGAGGCCCTGCACGGCGTGCCCTACGCCTACGACGCCCGCACCCACGCGCTGCGCGCGTACAGGGGACAGCACGACGTCGCCTCGAACGTCCGCCGCCTGATCGAGGGCAGCGAGATCGTCGAGCGCTACAAAAAGGACCGGGTGCAGGACGCGTACTCCCTGCGCTGCGTTCCGCAGGTGCACGGCGCGAGCCGGGACGCGCTCGCCCACGTTCGGTCGGTGGTCGAGATCGAGATCAACTCCGTGACGGACAACCCCCTGATCTTCCCGAAGGACCGGGATGTCCTGAGCGGCGGCAACTTCCACGGTCAGCCCCTGGCGCTCGTCATGGACTTCTTCGGCATCGCGATGGCGGAGTTCGCCAGCATCTCCGAGCGGAGGCAGGCCCGTCTGGTGGACGCGTCCCTGTCCGACCTGCCTCCGTTCCTCATCGAGGACAGCGGGCTCAACAGCGGTTTCATGATCCCCCAGTACACCTCGGCCGCGCTGGTTTCCGAAAACAAGGTGCTGGCCCATCCCTCGTCCGTCGACTCGATTCCGACCTCGGCCAATCAGGAGGACCACGTTTCCATGGGCGGCTACGCCGCGCGCAAGGCCGTCAGCATTTTGGAGAACGCGCGCAAAGTCCTCGCCATCGAGACGCTTCTGTCCGCTCAGGCGCTCGACTTCAGCCGCCTGTCCCTGCGGCCCGGACGGGGGACCCTCGCGGCGCACGAGTGCGTTCGCAGCGCCATTCCCTACCTCAAAAAGGACGAGTACCTGCACCCCCTGATCGAGCGCGCTCTGGAGCTGATCGAACGCGGCAGCATCGTCGACGCGGTCGAGGCCGCAATCGGACAACTGGCATGACCCGATAATAATCTGCGACAGGAGACCTGACCATGACGCTCAAATTATTTAAAAACGCGCATGTCTTCACGCCCCGGACGGGCCCGGCGCCGGCCGCCGGGGCGGCTCAGGGCGAAATTTTCGAGATCGCCGACGGCTGCCTTCTCGTCGAAAACGGACGAATCGCGGCGCTGGGCGAGAGGCGCGAGGTCGAGGAAAAGCGCGGAGGACGGGCCGTCGAAATGGAGATCGACCTCGATGGCGCGCCCGTCATTCCCGGCTTCGTGGACCCCCATACCCACGCCTGTTTCGCGGCCCTGCGCGAGGAGGAGTTTTCCATGCGCCTCGCCGGCAAACCCTACCTCGAAATCCTGAAGGCGGGCGGCGGCATCCTGTCGTCCGTGCGGTCCGTTCGGGCGGCGTCCGGGGACGAACTTTTCCGCTTCTCGAAGGCGCTGCTCGACGCGACGCTCCGATACGGGACGACGACGATCGAGATCAAGAGCGGCTACGGCCTCGACACGGAAAACGAGCTGAAGCTGCTGGACGTCATCGACCGGCTGGGGCGCGAGACGCCCCAGAGCGTCGTGCCCACCTTCATGGGGGCCCATGCCGTCCCGGAGGAATACGGAACGAAGCCCGACGCATACGTGAAACTTCTCCGGGACGAGATGCTTCCCGCGGTCGTGAAACAGGGCGTGGCGAGGTTTTGCGACATCTTCTGCGAGGAGGGCGTTTTTTCCGTCCCCGAAAGCCGCGCGATTCTGGAAAAAGCCCGTGAGCTGGGCCTGAAGCTCAAAATCCACGCGGACGAGGTCAACGACCTCGGCGGCGCCGTTCTCGCCGGCGAGCTTCGCGCCGCGTCGGCCGAGCACCTTCTGGCCGCCTCCGACGCGGGCATCGCGGCGCTTGCCGGGGGCGGCGTCGTGGCCGTCCTGCTGCCCGCCACGGCGTACAGCCTGAAGAAGCCCTTTGCGCGCGCCCGCGCGATGATCGAACGCGGCGTCCCCGTCGCGCTGGCCACGGACCTGAATCCCGGGTCCTGTTTCTGCCGGTCGATGCCGTTCGTGTTCAGCCTGGCGGTTCTGGGCATGAACATGACGCCCGAGGAGGCCCTGACCGGAGCGACGCTGAACGCGGCCTGGGCGATCGGGATGGAAAAAGAGGCCGGCAGCCTCGAACCCGGGAAACTGGCCGACTTCGTGGTGCTGGACGGCCGGTCCCCCGCCGCGCTTGCCTACGCCTCCGGCTCCCGTCCGATCCGCTCCGTATGGAAGACGGGGGAAAAGATGGCGTAAGGGGCTGCTCACATGTCGTTCTGCGCGGCGGCCTCTGCCTTCGGAGCGTCCTCCGATCCTGGTTTTTCCTCCAGGTGGGTGGCCAGGATCTGGTCGATTTTATAGTTGTCGATGTCCATGACCTCGAATTTATAGCCGGCGAAGTTCACAAAATCCGTACGGCGAGGAATCCGCCGCAGCATATAGGTCAAAAATCCTCCTATAGTCTCATAATTTTCCGCGTCCGGAAATGCTTCGATATCGAAGACGCGCATCACGTCGTCGATGGGCGTGACGCCCTCGATCAGCCACGAGTGATCGTCGCGCTTCATAATCTGCTCTTCCTGTCCCGCCAGGTTCCCCATGAGCGTTCTCATGATGTCCTTCAGGGAGATGATGCCCACCACGAGGGCGTATTCGTTCAGAACGACGGCAAGGTCCTCGCCCGACCCCCTGAAGTGGTCCATCGCCTCGGCCAGCGTCAGGGTGTCGGGAATGATCACGGGGGACCTCACCTGCGGCCCGTCCTTTCCCGGCGTCAGGCTCTGCCCCTTCAGAAGCCGCTCCAGCAGGTCCTTGGAGTCCACGTATCCCACCACGTGGTCGATCTCTCCGTCGCAGACGAGGTAGGTGGAATGGGGATACTCCATGACCCTGGCCCTGATGTCGCTCTCGCTCTCCTTCGAGTTGAAGTACACGATATTTTCCCGCATGGTCATGGCCGAGGGGACGGTGCGCGTGTCCAGCTCGAAGACGTTGCCGATCAGCTCCTTTTCCTGATTGCGCAGCACCCCCGCCAGCGCCCCCGCCTCCATGACCGCGTAAAGGTCGTCGGAGGTGATGTCCTCGTTCCGCTTTTCCGGCATTCCCAGGACCCTGAAGATAACGTTCGCAAGGGCGTTGAAGCCTCTGGAGAAAGGGCTGAACAGGATCATAAATTTCTTCATCGGCCCGATCACGCGCAGGGCGACCACCTCGGGCGAGGCCATGGCGATGCGCTTGGGCACCAGGTCCGCAAGGAGGACGAAGGCCCCCGTCACGAAGGTGAAGGAGATGACGGAGGCAATGCGGCCCGCCATGGACGGGTCGACGAAAGACGGAAAAAATGCCGCGATGGGCGGGGCGAGGAAGGAATCTCCCACGACGCCCGCCAGTATCGCAACGCTGTTCAGGCCAATCTGCACCGTCGTAAAAAACATCCCGGGCTGCTCCTGAAAGGACAAAATCTGAGAGGCCAGCACGTTTCCCTCATCCACCAAAACGCGCAGCTTCACCCTTCGCGAGGCCGCAAGAGAGATTTCCGACATGGCAAAAAAGGAGCTGGCCAGAATTAAAAAAATTATGATCAGCGCTCCACTAAACATGAATCAATACCTCCCAGGCCCGTCCACGACTTTTATCCTGATAGTCGCTGTACGTACTGTTATTTTAACATGCAGGTCATCGGGATATTCCGCACCGCACACCGTTCCGGGGTATATGTTGCGTCCTGAGGCAATCCTGTTAAGATTGGCGGAGGAGATTTTCGCTTTTTCCCTGCAAGGGACGTTATGAATTTGACGTGGATAACGAGGTGAGGTTTTGTCGGAACAGAAAGAAAAACGACGTATGAGCACGGCGGAGGTCCGGAAGCTTCCGAGGGATTCGACGTTCTACGTGCTGGGGGTGGTGTCCCGTTTTGTGCAGCGTAAGGACAAAAACGACCGCCCCTTCTGGGACATCTCCATCATGGACGGAGAGGGGCAGATCGAGGGCAAGATCTGGGGAAACTCCGAGTGGTGGGACATCCGGGGAGACATAAAATACAAAACGGATCCCGCCGAAGACGCGAACGTCAAAAATCTGGAGGGACAGACAGTCGGAGTTCAGGGCAAGGTCGTCGAGTTTCGCGACCAGAACCAGTTCAACTTCAACGCCGTGTACTGCGTGGATCAGGAGAAGTACCCGCCTCACGATTTCGTCAGGCAGTCGCCCGTCCCCGCGGACAAAATGGAACGGGATTTTCGCGCGCTGGTCGACGCGTGCGGGCAGCCGATAAGGGGTTTTCTGGAGTACCTGTTTTTCAAGTGCGGCATATGGCGGGACTACAGCACGTGTCCGGCCGCGGTCTCCCTGCATCACGCTTACGTCGGCGGCCTGCTGGAGCACTCGCTGGCGGTCACCCGATCGGCGCTCGCCATCGCCCGGAGTTACTCCGGGGAAGGGTTCGACGTGGATGTCGTGATCGCGGGCGCTCTTTTGCACGACCTGGGGAAGCTGGAGTCCTATCGATTGTCCCCCACGCCCGAGGTGACGGTGGCGGGCAACGTCGTCGACCATATCGTGATGGGCTACCGCCGCTTCATGAACCTGGCGGAGGAATACGGCCTCGACGGGGGACCGACTCTCGCGATCGGGCACATTCTGGTCAGCCATCACGGCAGCCGGGAATTTGGCTCGCCCGTGCTGCCCGCCACGCCCGAGGCGATGGTCGTCTCCGTCGCCGACGAGCTCGACTTCAGGTTTTTCTGCTGGAGGGAACAGACGTCGCAACTGGAGGGCGGCAGGGAAATCACCGACTACGTCGCCCCCGTGCAGCGTCGCTTCTGGAAGTCTCCGCGCCCGTCCTCGCCTGAAGCGCCCTCTTCATGAGCGTGTTCTTCCGCGAAGCCCCATGAGCTGCAAGGTCACCATCACACGGGACCACGAGGGGCGCAGGCTGGACCGAACCATCCGATCGATCTGGCCGGCGCTGCCGTTGTCCGCCATCATGCGGGGGCTGCGCAGGGGAGACGTTCGTCTCGACGCCGTGCGGGTCCGGGACGGTGGGACGCGCGTCTCCGCGGGGCAGGAGCTCTTCGTGCCGTGGGAGGACCCCGCGGAAGAAACGCATCGCGTTCGCGCCCGGGGAACGGTTCCCGTGATCTGGAGGGGAGAGAACGCGCTGGTGATCGACAAGCCGGCGAACCTGCTGGTGCAGCCGGACGTGAAGGACGGGGACAGCGTCGTCTCCCGGGTATGGGCGATGTTCGGCGCGGGAGGGTTGGGCTTTTCTCCGGCGGCCGTGCACCGCCTGGACCGCAACACGACCGGCGTCCTGATCGTCGCGCTTTCCGGCGAAGGGCTGCGCGGGCTGGAGCTCCTCTTTAAGGAAAGGCGGGTGGACAAGCGCTATCTGGCCGTGGTTGCGGGGGAGACTCCCCCGGAGGGGATCGTCGACGCCCCCCTCGCAAAGGATGAAACCGGGAATATCGTGCGGGTCGAAGGCGACGGCAAAACGGCCCGCACGCGCTATCGACGTCTGGCGGCGGGCGAGGGGCTTTCCCTCGTCTCCATCGAGCTTCTGACGGGCCGTACCCATCAGGCGCGGGTGCACATGGCTCACATCGGCCATCCCATCCTTGGGGACAGAAAGTACGGAGACATCGGGGCAAATCGACTTTGGCGGGCCGAGGCGCGCCGCCCCCTGCTCCATGCCCGCGAGCTGATTTTCCCGAAAGACCTCTCCGGACCGCTGTCCGAGCTGGCGGGGAAAACCTTCCGGGCGGACCTGCCGGCGGACATGAGGGCGATCATCGCGAAACAGGGCTGGCCGGAGAACGCACGCTGATGATCCGGATCTTATCAACGCGGCTGAACAATAATATGATAGTGTAAATAAAGATAGATAAAAACGGAAAAAAGATGAAAACGTAGCGGCAAATTGGAATTGTTTAAACTCAGATTTGAAGGAGACAGTGACATGATAAGGACAATGACAATCGCAGATTATGACAGCGTGTACGCACTGTGGATTGCAACTCCAGGAATGGGGCTGAACGACATAGACGACTCCCGCGACGGCATAGGGAAGTATCTTGCTCGGAATCCCAAAACCTGCTTTGTAGCCGAATCAAACGGCCAAATAATAGGGGCGATATTGACAGGACACGACGGGCGTAGAGGCTATATCAGTCACACTGCAGTCGCCATCTCCGAACGCAAAAAAGGTGTCGGTACCGCATTGCTTGACGCGGCGATGTGCGCTCTTGAAAACGAGGGAATAAGCAAAGTTAATCTTGTGGTATTCTCAAAAAACGAAATCGGCAATGAATTTTGGGAAAACAGAGGGTTTACTCTTCGGAGTGACTTGAACTACCGAAACAGGACAATCAAAGAACTAAAGAGGTTTGACACTTAACCTGGGCTCCCGAAAAATTATAGCATGTTTCATCCAAAGACTTACCAATACTAAATTTGTTGTAAGTACCTTAGTGAGAACATGCTATAACTTATAGTATGCCAAATTTTGACGATACGGCCGTTGACTGTTTTTTTATAAACATGCTATAAAAATCCGGGAATCCAGGCTCTATGGAAATATACAGCTCCACGACACGCGGTTATGCCTTTCCGCAGCAGTCCACCGCAGACGGCTTCCCGGCGTTCGATAGTCGTCTTTTCGCAGTTTTTCAGAAATTGTATCCCTGTCGGCAGCTTTTTCGGCTCTTTTTGTTCGGCTTCACCCGCAACCTCTCCTGCCTGTTTTCTCTTCAGTTTATCAGGGCTTTGACATCCTTCAGAGGCCATCCGGCACTTTTTGCCGCGATTTCCGGCGATACGCCGTTAGCAAGAAAACTCCTGACCATCTTTTCCATACCTGCCTCCATTCCCGCCTCCATACCTGCCTCCATTCCCGCCTCCATTCCTGCCTCCATTCCTGCCTCCATTCCTGCCTCCATTCCTTCTTCTCTGGCGTCCCTGACCTGAATACTTTCAACCACCTTATCTATCGGTATCCACTCCATCTTCCAGACCTCCCTTACTTCAGGGGCTATTCTTGTGTCCCGAATTCTCAGTATACGGGACACAAATTTTTGCAGCGACCTCGTCCTCCTGACGTCATAACCTCGCTCCATCATCAGCCTCAAAAGTTCCAGCGAATATTCTCCGCGCTTTTTCGGATTCTCGCCCGCATCGAGCATACAACGGCCCGCCAGAACCACCAGAGCGATAACACGCCCGTCGCGCTTCAATTCTTCTGCATCCGCGCTCGCCACGCGATAAACGTTGTATCTGAAATTCACCTCAGTGCCGTAGCAGGAATCGGTATAGACATCCATGCCTTCGATATTGCCGGTCAGGATCGCAAGCGAGGTCGCAGGCGCATGAAATTGGTCGAGTGCACGATAGTATTCCTGAAACATTCTGAGCGCGAAATCATCATCCTTACGATGCTGTTGCTCGACATATAAAGTGACGTACTGTTCCAGCCCGCCCTTCAACGGGACCCGGAGACAGGCATCCAAAACCCTCATCCCTTTGTCGGTGTCGGTTGCAATAGCCGCCAGCTCTCCGTTCAGAGACGTGATCTTCCTCAGGTAATCTCTGTCGGCCGCGAGCGCCGGCAGGAAGAACTCTATCGCATCATCCAGATTCTCGGCCAAAACTTCCTTCCAGCTCCGGTCGATCCATTTTTCACTCATAAACCCCACCGCCCGTCGCGTAAGCCGCTATCAGAATCGCCTCTTTCTATGAAAATTATACAGCTCTGGAAACCATACAGCTCCACGATACGCGATTATGCCTTTCCGCAGCAGTCCACCGCAAACGGCTTCCCGGCGTTCGTTCGATACTCCGTGATCGCGCGCCGCTCGTCGTCGATCGCGCAGGAGAGCAAAATCGCACCCTCGTATCTTTCAGCGTAGCCTTTGGACGATATCTGCTCCATCGCTTCGTCGGCGGATTTCTTTGCCCCGGCCTCGCCTCGGGCGACCTTCAATTCAATAATCCACACCCGACCCTTAAATTTTATCCTCATGTCGGCCCGACCGCCGCTCGTGTGGGGTTCGGCTTCGACGTCAAGCCCCATGCCGATGAGGTACGAAAGCAGCGTCGAACGATAGAGCCACTCTCCCGCGTCCATCCTGTAGCCACGATACTCTATCGTCTTCCTCGCTGCCCGTTCGTAATCGTCGTAGGGTATCGCGGCCAGCAACCGGTTCAGCATCCCGACGAATCCGTCGACGCTGCCCTCGTACAGGCATTGCTTTACCCTTTGCGCAGCACTTTCGGCCTCTTCCCGCGAACCCAGAATATTTTCCGTGAGCAGGCGCGACATCGAGGCCAGCACCTCGTGATTGGGATAGTCGAGCGAGTAGTCGTTAATAACCCCGGGACGAAGGGTCAGGTAGCCGGATTGGTAGAGAAAGCTTTTGGCATCGGCGTTCTCGATCGCACCCGGAGACGCCGCAAAATCGCGCGAAACGCCGACCCCGCGAAATTCATCGACCGTCAGCTTCCTGTCTTTCATGTATTGCGCGATATAGGACGGCGTACCCGTCTCGAACCAGAAATTGAGGAATTTTTTCTTCCTGAAGAGATTCAACGTCGAGAACGGATTGTAGAGCATCGTTTCGCCGTCGAAAGAAAAACCATCGTAATAATCACGAATCTCCGCCAGAAGTTCTTCCCTGCCATATCCGCACGACTCGGCCATTTCATCGATGTAAGGGGCAAAATAGTTCTCGAGCTCGCCTCCGGTGTAGCCGAGCATCGTTCCATAACGCTCCTCCATCGATATATCCTCGAGGCTGTTCATGGCGGAGAACACGCCCATCTTCGAGAATTTCGTGATGCCCGTCATAAACACGAAACGCAGCGAAGCGTCCTGAGCCTTGATCTGCGTGTAAAAGTCCCTCATGACGACCCGCACGTCTTCGGCCTTCGCCGGGTCGTGCATCACGTCCAGCACCGGCTTATCGTACTCATCGATCAGGACCACCGCGGGGCCCAAAGCTTTGAAAACCCTGTACAGCAGCTCGTCGAAGGCGGTTTGCGCGTGTTTCATCGCAAGAGCGGAGATCGCGACCGAATGCCGCTCCGCGTTTCGCATGACCTGGAGCTTCAGTCCGTCCTCCAGCGCATCGATGCCCCCGGACGCGCCGACCTGACTCAGGTCGAGCCGCACGACCGGAGAAACGCGATACTCCGCCCGCCCGAAAAATTCCTCCGCGTCAAGCCCTCTGAACAGCTCTTCTTTTCCGGAGAAAAGCGCGTCGAACGTGGAAAGGGTGAGCGACTTGCCGAAGCGCCTGGGTCGGGAAAGAAAATAAACCTTTCCGTCGTCGATCAGTTCGACAAGATATTTCGTCTTGTCAACGTAAAGATAATTGTCCTGGATGATGTTTTCAAACGTCTGTATCCCTATCGGCAGCTTTTTCGGCACTTTTTGTTCGACCACGCCCGCAACCTCCCCTGCCTGTTTTCTCTTCAGTTCATCAGGGCTTTTACATCCTTCAGAGACCATCCGGCACTTTTTGCCGCGATTTCCGGCGATACGCCGTTAGCAAGAAAACTCCTGACCATTTTTTCCATACCTGCCTCCATTCCTTCTTCTCTGGCGTCCCTGACCTGAATACTTTCAACCACCTTATCTATCGGTATCCACTCCATCTTCCGGACCTCCCCCTACTGCATCAGGGTGTAGCGTTCTACGGGGGCAAAGGCGTCGGTGAAGGGAGGGATCGTCGGGGTCCAGGGACGGGTCCAGCGGTGCGCCAGAAGCGCCGCCATGTCAGGATCCCATGGGGACACGACGGGCAGGTCCTCGGGCGACCAGAAGGCCACGAGCATGACGTTCTGGCGGGACCGGCGAAACTCCGGCTCCGGGCGCGTGGCGGGGAAGATCAGCAGCCGCGGGAAAACCGAGGCGAGGGAGGCGTAAATTCCCTGAAGGACCAGGCTTCTGGGCCCCTCCAGCGACGAGATCA
>JAISSA010000154.1 GCA_031273365.1 Synergistaceae bacterium | reverse complement strand
TCGTTCTGAACGAGCGCCATCGTCACCTCGTGGCCGGCGATCAGGTTGATGTTCGCGGCGGAGGCGTTGCCCGCCTCGGCCGTCACCTCGACGTCCGCAAGGTGATTGGTCAGGACCTGAGCCAGCCCGCCCCCCAGAGGATAATAAACCCCGGCGACGCCGCCGGTGGCTATGGACAAAAACGTCTTCGCCTCCGCGCACCCCGTCGCCAAAAGAACGCCTAAAAGCACTGCCATCAACGTTTTTTTTCTCACATCAAAAACCTTCATCATACTTAAACCCTCCTCTTTTCGAACTGAACTGCAACGACCCGCCCTACATGATACTACAAATATGATGCTGCAGAGAATGTTTTGTGTAAGCCCCCACATCGCCCGCCGGGATCTGCGCTTTCGTTCATTCCTTATATTCGTAGCTCAGAGTCTCGGCGTCGCCCCAGAGTTTTTCCAGCCTGTAAAAATCGCGGCCTTTTCTGCTGAACACGTGGACGGCGACGTCGCCGGCGTCAATGAGGCGCCAGTTCGTGCTGTTTTCTCCCTCGACGCGAACCGAATGTCCCTGCCGTTCCAGCGCCTCCCGGGCCGCATCCACAAGGGTTTTCATGTGAACCTCGGAATTTCCCGTCACCAGGATAAAAACGTCCGTCAGGCTGCCCGTCTCCCCAAGGCCGAGTCCGACAATTTCCAGACCCTTCCTGGCGGCCAGAGCCTCGCAGACGTAGCCATATTCCGCCAGTGTGCTCATATAAAGTTCATCCCTCCGATCCTTATTTACATAACAAATTTCGAAAGCCCTCAAAAAGAAGCGTTTTCCAGTCGTTTGAATATGTTTTCCTTGTCATGCCCAAGAACGACGCAGACCATGGTTGCCGTGCGGTCGCTTCGAATCAGGGCCCTGCTGGTGATTCCGCAGAGCTTCGCCAGGGCCTCCGCGGCCTCTTTGTCCCTTTCCGTGGCGTTTCCAGGATAGATGATGTTGGATGAATGATAGTCGAAGTGTCTGGCGTTGCTCGTATAAGCCACGTCGACCCCCAGCTTCTGAAAGACCTGCGAGGCCCGGCGACCGAGCCCGCTGGCCCCGTCGCCGTTCAGAATGCCGATCTTTCCGATGCGGGGCAACAGATCCTGAATCTCTTCCCTGCGTGAAACCACGGGAAGATCGTTCGATACGACGTCCCCCCCGACCGCGGGTTTTTCTTCTATATCCCGAATGTACGCTATCGAGGCGGCCTGTACATCGATGATCCAGTAACTGACGTTGCCGATGTAGGCCGCCCGCCCCGGCGCCATCAGCAGCTCGATTCTCCTGTTCGGAAGGGAGCTGACGAACTGCGCCAGTCTTATGCCGTCCATGGGGGACAGGTCGGTGTTGAGGGCGGAGAGGGCCTCGTCGACCAGGCTCGGGATCTTCCAGATAATCGAGGGGCTCTTCAGCTTCTCCATGAGGATAGAGATAAATTTCTGCTGGCGCTGCACGCGCCCGATGTCGCCCAGCGGGTCGTGGCGAAAACGCACGTATTCGAGGGCCGTCTTGCCGTTCATGTGCTGCTGCCCCTGCGGGATGTTGATGAACAGTTTCCCGGAGTAATCGGTATACACCAGCTTTTTCTCGACGTAGATGTCGATGCCGCCCAGAAGGTTGATGATTCGGGGGAAGGCGTCGTAGTTGACGACCACGAAATAATCGATCCCCACGTTCATGAGGTTCATCACCGTCGACTTCAGCAGATCGAGCCCTCCGTAGACGTAGGCGTGATTGATCTTGTCCCAGCCGCGCCCGGGAATCTGGACCCGGGAGTCGCGAGGGATCGCCATGACGCGGACGAATTTCCTGTCCTGCTCGATACGGGCCAGCGCGATGGCGTCCGCACGCTGCGAGGAGTCGACGTCGTCCAGCCCGACGATCAGTATGTTCACCGCACCCTGCATCGCCGGAATGACAAACGAGGCGGGAGGCGGCATATCCCCGCTTTCCGGAAGAGGGCGGGGGAGAGGGAGAGGAGGGATATGAGGGAACCGCCCGAGGTTTTCTATGAAGCTCAACGCGGCGCCGCTGACCGTTGCCGTTATTATCAGGAAAACGATGAGAAATATTTTGAGAACCCTCAAATCCGGGGCACCTCCGGTTCTCTGTAAAGTTCGCGATGTTCTATGTACTGTTCCACGAGATGCGGAACGAGAAAACGAATACCTCTGCCGTCCCGGACGCGGGCACGAATTTCCGTGCTGGAAATCGCGAACTGAGGAATTTCGACCAGTTTCAGCACCCGCCTTATCGCCTCAGGAAGGGTTTGCAGCCCCGCGACGGCATATCCGGGGCGCGTCACCGTCACCAGGCTGCAGAGGGTCGGCAACTGCATAAAGTCGGCCCAGGTCTCGATACCCAGGAGCGCGTCGAGGCCCGTGATAAAAAACAGCTCGCACGGACGCGCGCTTTGTTCCAGAAACTCCCGCAGGGTATCGACGGTGTGCGAGGGGCGTTTTCGGTCGATCTCCGTGCGCGACACGGAAAAATCGCGAACGCCGGCCGTGGCCAGAAGCGTCATCGCGTAACGATCCTCGCCCCGCGTGATGAGCCTGTCCGTTTTGTGCGGCGGCGTCCCTGCGGGAACAAAAACGATCCTGTCGAGCCCCAGCTGGCGTCGGCTTTCTTCCGCCGCCAGCAGGTGCCCGTAATGGATGGGATCGAAGGTGCCTCCCATAATGCCCGTCTTTTCAGCCACGGTCCTTCCGCCCCTTCTGCGGGATCGATATCATTCAACATGACTATACAGTCGCTTCAGATTTATTGTGACCCAGGTTATTCTACAGCTTTTATTTCGCTGTAACTTCCCTATTCACTGCAGCTCCTGCTCCACTATTCTATCAGGTTGAAAGTCGAATTCCATTTCTCCGATGCAAACCCTGTCGCCCGCGACAGCGCCCGCCTTCTCCAGCGCTTCTTCGACCTTCAGCCGCTTCAGAACGCGCGCGAACTTCATCAGGGCGTCCTCCTGATCGAAGTCGAGACGCCCCACCACCTTTTCCAGGTTGGCGTGCTCCACCCGGAATCCCCTTCCGTCGGTCAGATGAACGATGGAAACCGGCAGCGGCGTCGTGCCACGGAAGCGGGGCAGCGCCACGGGCTCCGTTTCCGCCAGCGACGTCGTGCCCTTCGGGCGAGGACAGAGCCTCACCATTTCGACGATCGCGTCGATCAGCGACGGAACGCCGTCTCCGTTCATGGCGCTGACGCAAAGGCACTGCAAACCGACCCGCTCCATTTCCTCCCGCAGGAGGCGGGCGTTTTCTTCCGTCCCCGGAATGTCCGTCTTGTTGCCGACCATCATGGAGGGACGCGCCGGATCCATGCCGTACGCCTCGAATTCCCTGAGAACGATCTCGCGGGCCCGGAGCACGTCCCCGGAGAGGTCGATGACGTGCACGAGCACGCGGGTGCGCTCGACGTGCCGCAGAAAATGGAGCCCCAGCCCCCTGTTGTCGTGAGCGCCCTCGATGAGGCCCGGGACGTCGGCGATGACGATCTGCTGGTCGTCCACCGCCAGAACCCCAAGGTTCGGAGAAAGCGTGGTGAAGGGATAGCCCGCGATTTTGGGGTGGGCCCCGCTGATCGCGGCCAGAATGCTGGACTTCCCAGCGTTGGGAAGCCCCACCAGACCGACGTCCGCGATGAGTTTCAGCTCCAGCAGCAGCGTCCTCTCCGTGCCCGGGTCGCCCTTTTCGGCAAAGCGCGGCGCGCGGCGGACGGAGCTGGTAAAGTGCGCGTTGCCCCGTCCGCCCCGTCCGCCGACGGCCGCGACATAACGCTGGCCCGGCTCCACCAGGTCGGCCAGAATCTTTTTCGACTCCGCTTCCGCGTCCCGCACGACCGTCCCGCGGGGGACCGGAATCACGACGTCCGCGCCGTCGCTGCCCGTCTGCATCGAGCCCTTGCCGTGCCCCGCGTGCCCGGCCTGAAATTTTTTGTTGTACTCGAAGTCGGCAAGCGTAACGAGACCATCGACCGCCTCCAGAACGACATCGCCGCCCTTTCCTCCGTCAGCGCCGTCGGGGCCGCCCTTGGGAAGAAATTTTTCACGGTGGAAACTGAGGCAGCCGTTGCCGCCCCGCCCGGCCTTAACCGCAATTCTTACAAGATCGACAAACTTCAAGCATACCACCGCTTCCAAACTGAACCCGCAGGACAGAAAACGACAGGACAGTAAAAAAGAAGGCTCCGGCGTCGGGAGCCTCCTGTCGTAACGTTATATTCCGCAACAGCGCGCCTATACCGCCGCCTCGACGGACACGAACTTCCGCTCTCCTTTTGTCACGTAGGAAACCCTGCCCGGCGTCAGGGCAAAAAGCGTAAAATCCCGCCCCAGGCCGACGTTTTTGCCCGGATGAATACGGGTTCCGCACTGACGGACCAAAATGCTCCCCGCTGTAACGCTTGTGCCCGCGTAAACCTTGATGCCCCTGTATTTGGGGTTGCTGTCGCGTCCGTTCGTGGAACTGCCCTGCCCCTTCTTGTGGGCAAAAAACTGTATGTCGAATTTAAAATCCATTTTATTGAAAGTCAAGATTGCACCTCCGAAATGCTCACATATCCGGGATAACCGGATGCTATTTCCTTTAAGGACAACGCCACCGTCTGGGTCAGCAGGTTCAGCTCCGACGCCCTTTCCCGCGGCCATTCGACGTGAATCAACGGAACCTCGGCGTCCACCTCGCACTCCACGCCGTCCCCGAGACGGGCGACGTCTCTCAGCCCAACAAGCAGCGCATGAACAAGCGCAGAAACCGCGGCGCAGACGACGTCCTCGCCCTTCTGCGAACGACCGGAATGCCCACGGGATTCGAGGCCCACAAGGCCCTCCTTTCCGCGAAAGAGGGTAATGACCGTCACTGCCTTTTTGCCTTTTTGCTTTTTTGCCTAGGCGCAAATTTCCCTGACGCGGACTTCCGTGTAATACTGCCGATGACCGCGCATACGCCGATAATTCTTCTTGCTCTTGAACTTGAACACCAAAACCTTGTCGGCCCGCTCCTGAGAAAGAACCTCGATCTTCACAGCGGCGCCGCTCACCAAAGGCGTGCCAAACTTCACGGAATCCTCTCCGCCCACCAGCAGCACCCTGTCCAGGACGATCTCCTGCCCAACCTCGCCTTCAAGGCGCTCAACGCGCAGGACGTCTCCCTCCTGAACACGATACTGCTTTCCGCCTGTTTCCACCACTGCGTACACGATCTGCGTTTCCTCCTTCCGCTGAGCAAAGGCTTCCCATCCGCAAAAGATATTAGCTATGCTACCTGGAAGCGCCCCTCTGACTTTACAGGGCGGACGTCCCCCACGGATACAAAGCATCTTTTTCCGGGAATTGCGCCTCTCTCATGCGATTCATGACTAATGATTCTAAGCCCGGAAGGCGTTCCCGTCAATCTAAATCAGGGGGCGTGTCGTCGTCTGAGAAAATGTCCGCATGAGACAGGAGCGCGTGACATTGACCCGAATGGTTTTCTGATTGATTTCAGGATCGGCGGGGGGTATTTTCCTGGATGAAAAGATGAGGGGAGAGAGGGCTTCCAGCCTCTCCGTACGCCATTTGCAGGAAAGGCCGCCCTGTGGCGTCTGAGTCGGGGCTTTCAGGGGTGCCAGTCCCCCTGAATCTGAATGATGTAAGTGGAGCCCTTTCTCCCCTTTGTAGCAACTTACGACGCGAACAGGCTTTGCGCCATTTCGCGATTTCGATATATAATTGAAGAAGAGGGGAGAGGGCTACCAGCCTCTCTGTACGCCATTTGCAGGAAAGGCCGCCCTGTGGCGTTTGAGTTGGGGGTTTCAGGGGGGCCAGTCCCCCTGAATCTGAATGATGTAAGTGGAGCCCTTTCTCCCCTTTGTAGCAGCTTACGACACGAACAGGCTCTGTACCATTTCGCGATTTCGATATATAATTGAAGAAGAGGGGAGAGGGTTTCCAGTCTCTCTGTACGCCATTTGCAGGAAAGGCCGCCCTGTGGCGTTTGAGTTGGGGGTTTCAGGGGCGCCAGTCCCCCTGAATCTGAATGATGTAAGTGGAGCCCTTTCTCCCCTTTGTAGCAGTTTACGACGCGAACAGGCTCTGTGCCATTTCGCGATTTTGATATATAATTGAAGAAGAGGGGAGAGGGTTACCAGCCTCTTTGTATGCCATTTGCAGGAAAGGCCGCCCTGTGGCGTCTGAGTCGGGGCTTTCAGGGGCGCCAGTTCCCCTGAATCTGAATGATGTAAGTGGAGCCCTTTCTCCCCTTTGTAGCAGCTTACGACGCGAACAGGCTTTGCGCCATATCGCGATCGGTTTCGATGTGATTGAATCCAATGCCCTCCA
>JAISSA010000146.1 GCA_031273365.1 Synergistaceae bacterium | reverse complement strand
TCCCGCTGGCGGAGGGCAAAAAACTGGGCGCGTTCGGCCTCACCGAGCCCAACGCGGGCAGCGACGCCGGGGGCACCGAGACCACGGCCGTCCTGGACGGCGACCACTATATCCTGAACGGCGGAAAAATCTTCATCACCAACGCCCCGAAGGCCGACATCTACGTGGTGTTCGCCGTCACCACGCCCGACATCGGGACGCGCGGCATCAGCGCGTTCATCGTCGAGAGAGGGTGGGAGGGGTTCACCTTCGGCGACCACTACGACAAGCTGGGAATCCGCTCCTCCTCCACCGCCGAGCTCATCTTCAACAACCTGAGGGTCCCCAGGGAGAACCTGCTGGGCAGGGAGGGCGAGGGCTTCAAAATCGCCATGTCCACGCTGGACGGCGGGCGCATCGGCATCGCCGCGCAGGCGCTGGGCATCGCTCAGGGGGCTTACGAAAACGCGCTGGAGTACTCGAAGGAGCGGGTTCAGTTCGGAAAACCCATCTGTCAGCAGCAGGCCATTTCCTTCAAGCTGGCCGACATGGCCACGAGGCTTCGGGCGTCCCGTCTTCTGATCTACAGCGCCGCCGAGCTCAAGGAAAACCACGAACCCTACGGCATGGAGGCCGCCATGGCGAAGCAGTACGCCTCCGACGTGGGGCTGGAGATCGTCAACGACGCCCTCCAGATTTTCGGCGGCACCGGCTACCTGAAGGGCATGGACGTGGAGCGCGCCTACCGCGACGCCAAAATCTGCACCATCTACGAGGGCACCAATGAAATTCAGAGATCGGTCATCGCCGCCCACATCATCGGCAAAATGCCGAAAGAAGCGGACTCCGCCGGCAGGAAGCGCCCCGAGGCCGCTCCCCGCAGGAAGACGATCCTGAAGGAGGGAACCGCCGCGGAGCGGGTGGCCGCTCTGGTGGACTTTCTCAGGGCGGACGGCTACGACTTCACCGTCGGCATCGACATCGACACGCCCATCGTCAAAGCGGAACGTGTGGTCAGCGTCGGCAAAGGCATCGGCGACAGGGAAAACATGGAGCTGGCGAGGGCTCTCGCCGTCCAGGCGGGCGCGGCCCTGGGCTCTTCCCGGCCCGTGGCCGAGACCCTGCAGTACCTGCCGATCAACCGTTACGTGGGCATGTCCGGCCAGAAATTCGGCGGCAACCTGTACATCGCCTGCGGCATCTCCGGAGCGGGCCAGCACCTGAAGGGCATCAGGGACGCGACCACGATCGTGGCCATCAACAACGACCCCAACGCGCCCATTTTCAGGAACTGCGACTACGGCATCACGGGCGACCTGCTGGAAATTCTGCCGCTGCTCACCGCCGCTCTGGACAACGGGCAGCCGAAGCAGCCCGCGCCCCCCATGAAGAAGATGAAGAGGGCCAGACCGCCCAGGACGGTCCCGACCTGGAAGCGCTTCGTCTGCGGCGGCTGCGGCTACGAGTACGACCCCGCGCTGGGCGACCCCGAAAACGACGTTCGTCCCGCGACGCTTTTCGAGGCGCTCTCCGAGGAGTGGATCTGCCCCGAGTGCGGCGAGGCGAAAGACCGGTTCATCGAGGCCTGAGGGCAAATTGAAATTGAAGGCCCGACCGGCATTCATATTCGAGCGGCATTCACGTTCAGCGGCATTCACATTAGAATATGAATGCGGCCTGGCATGGAATCTGAAAAATCGAGGAAGAGACAGGGAGGGAGCGACACATGCACTGCATCAGAAAGGTAACCGACGATCTCTATTGGGTGGGCGCCAACGAACACCGTCTCGCGCTCTTCGAGAACATTCACCCCATCCCCCGCGGAGTTTCCTATAATTCCTATCTGCTCCTGGACGAGCAGACGGCGCTTTTCGACACGGTGGACTGGGCGGTCTGCCGCCAGTTTCTGGACAACGTCGAGAAGGCTCTGAACGGACGGCCGCTGGACTGGCTGGTCATCAACCACATGGAGCCGGACCACGCCGCGTCCATTCAGGAAATTCTCCTGCGCTACCCCAACGCCAGGGTCGTCAGCACGGAGAAGGCCTTCATGCTCATGCGCCAGTTCGGCTTCGGCGTCGACGAGCGCATGGAGGAGGTCAAAAGCGGAGACACGAAATCCTTCGGCCGACATCAGGTGGTCTTCGTGGAAGCTCCCATGGTTCACTGGCCGGAGGCGATCGTGACCTTCGACACCACCAGCGGAGTTCTTTTCGCCGCGGACGCGTTCGGGTCCTTCGGGGCGCTGGACGGCAGGCTCTTCAACGACGAGGTGAACTTCGAGCGGGACTGGCTCGACGACGCCAGACGCTACTTCACCAACATCGTGGGCAAGTACGGACCTCACGTCCAGGCCCTGCTGAAAAAGGCGGGGGGGATCGACATCAAAATCATCTGCCCCCTGCACGGTCCCGTGTGGCGCAGCAACCTGGGCTGGTTCATAGAGAAGTACGACAAATGGAGCCGCTACGAGCCCGAGGAAAAAGGCATCATGATCGTCTACGCCTCCATGTACGGCAACACGGAGAGCGCCGCCTGCGCTCTGGCGTCGAAGCTGGTGGAAAAGGGCCTGTTGAACGTCATTCTGCGGGACGTCTCCAGCACCCACGTTTCTCACCTCATCGCCGAGACCTTCAAATACAGCCACGTGGCGATCGCCTCGGTCACCTACAACCTTGGGATGTTTCCGCTGATCCACAACTACCTGATGGACATGAAGGCGCTGAACCTGCAGAAGCGGACCTTCGCCATCGTGGAGAACGGTTCCTGGGCCTGCAAGTCCGGCGACCTGATGCGCAGATTTCTGGAGGAGGAGATGCGGGAAATCACCGTTCTGGACGAGAAACTCACGCTGAACTCCGCCCTGAGCGAGGACAGACTGCCGGACCTGGACGCGCTCGCGAAGAGCATCATCGCCTCGATGAAATGACCGGGCTCATCCGGGTTTGACGGACAAAAGGCGGCGCTGACTGAAGGGTCTGTCCGTCCCTTTAACAGCGCTGCCTTCAGCGTATGCCGAAAAATTTGGACTTCCTGGTTCCCGGCGAAGCAGCGGACGCGGACATATCGACATTTTCGACAGGTTCCCCGGAGGGGGCCTGAACGGAAGACTTCGCAACGTCCATGGCGACGATGTCATCAACCATAGTGACGATGTCGTCGATATCGGAAACCAGAGATGCCAATCCCGAAAAACCCCTGAGTTCATTTTTAGCTTTTGTGGACATCAGGAGATCATCCGATCTTTTCTGCATAACAAAACCTGACGGCAGTTCATCAGGTTTGTCTGTTGTGCAATCACTGCTGTCAAGCTCGTTTGTGATATCTTCCATGAAAGCTATGGTAGCAGATCCATCGTTTTCCTGCCTCAAAAATCTTAAAACGGCAAAAAGAAAAAACAATAA
>JAISSA010000094.1 GCA_031273365.1 Synergistaceae bacterium | reverse complement strand
CCTGGCGAGTCGTCGACATTTTTTTTACAGTCGTTCCCTGAACCACCGAACGATTTCCTCCAGGCGGGCCAGTCTCGATTTTGGACGTCCGCTTCGGCTGAGTTCGTGATTTTCGCCCTTAAAAACGCAGATTTTGCACTCGACGCCGTTGCGCTTCAGGGCAGTGAACATCTGGAGCCCCTGGGAAACCTCGCAGCGGTGATCTTCTTCGGCGTGGATGATCAGGGTCGGAGTCTTCACCTGATCGGCGTACTTCAGGGGCGAATGCCACCACAGTTTCTCGACGTCGTTCCAGAGATCCGCCGCCTGCTGGTCCGGGACGAAGAAGTAACCGATGTCGGACAACCCGGCCATGGACACCCAGTTGCAGATTCCGCGCTGCGTCACCGCCGCACGGAAGCGATCCGTGTGCCCGATGATCCAGTTCGTCATGAACCCGCCGTATGAACCGCCGGTCACGCCCATCCGGTCTTTATCGACGAAGGGCAGGGTCCCGGCCGCCCAGTCCGTGAAAAGCATCAGGTCGTCGTAGTCGACCGTCCCGTATTGACCCCGTATGTCGTCGAAATCGTTGCCCTTTCCGTCGCTGCCCCGCGGATTACAGAACAGGACGACGAACCCCGCCGCGGTCCAGCACTGCATCTCGTGAACGAACACCTCCCCGAACGTCATCTTCGGGCCGCCGTGGACGTTCAGGATCACCGGATATTTTTTGCCGACCTCGAACTCCACCGGACGCATGTACCAGCAGTCGAGCCCCTGGATCGTGCCATTTTCGAGGTGCGCGTACTCCGGAACGCTGATGTCGCAGTCGGCCAGCGCGGATCGGTTGAAGTCGGTCAGCCGACGCTCCTGCCCATTTTCCACGAGGTACAGTTCCTGCAGAAAATGCCCCTCCACCCCGACGACCGCCGCCCTGCCGTTCGAGACGTCCCAGTCGTCGACCGACCTCAGCGTCTGCGTTATCCGCTCGATCCTGCCCTGCACGTCGATCGTGGAGAGATGCGAACACCAGTCGTCCGTCGAGACGAACCAGGCTTTCAGCGAAGGCGAAGAACAGGATAAAGACGAGGCCGAGTCCGTCAAAAACGCGAGGTTCATGTCGGAAAGTCCGTAGCGGCAGTCGCAGACTATGGAATTTCGAAGGCCCCTGTCCATATCGGGCGTCAGGCACTCGACGACGCCATTCCTGAAAAGGTGGAAACGGGCGTTTTCGTTGTGTCCGTGGACCTTCATGTCCGTTCCCGTCAGCAATATTCCGTCGCCGAACACGTCCGCGCACGACCAGACGAAGTTTCCCCGCCCCTGTTCCAGAACGACCTCCACGTCGCCCGAGCTCAGGTCGAACGACCAGATGCCGCTGACCTCCGGCATCTCGTCCCCGTAGACGCGGCCCACCGCGAGAGCGCGCGTCCGATCCGGGGAAAGGCGCACCTGAGCGACGTCCATGTCCGCAGGCGAAAGGCGTTTCAGTTCTCCCGTGGAAATTGTGAAGCGCGAAAGGGCCGTCCGCTTTTGGGCGGTAAACCCCTTTCCATTGGAGCAAAACGGAATTTGCCTGAAAATCATGTAATCGGCGTCCTCAAAGCGCGGTTCGTCCGGCTCTTCGACGGTTTTGAGCAGCAACTGGTCGCCGGTCGTCACCCACATTCCCGCAATCGGCCGGGGGACGACCGCCAAAGGCGTCGCCTCGCCGCCCGCCACGGCAATGGAATAAAGACGCGTGTTCTTTTTATCGTCTTTTGCGTCCCGTTCGCTGGAGAAAAGAACGTGCGTCCCGTCGGCGCTCCAGCAAAAGAGCCTCTCGCTTCCGGACGACGTCAACTGCATCGGACGCAGGTCAGGGAGCCACAGATCGCAAAGCCACAGATCTGAAAGGTAGCGGTTGTTCTCGATATCCGCCCGGTGCACGGCGAATACGATCTTTTTCCCGTCGGGCGAAAAACGCGGACAGGACAAAAAACGGTATGCGAGAATATCGCGCGGCTCAACACGTTTGCTCATAAATCGGTGCCTCCTGTTCTGTGGATATGAGTCGGCGCCTGAACGGATTCCACCGGGATCTCCCCTACGCTCCCCGTTCTTCCGAGGTCACGGCGCACAGCGCGATGGAGTTGAACTTCTCCGCGGCGCTCGATGCTCTGGACGTCACGACGACGGGAATTTTCGCGCCGACGATGATGCCGGCCATCGCTGCGCCGGCGCTGATCGTCAGGCTCTTGCCCAGCAGGTTGCCCGCCGTGATGTTCGGGACGACGAGGACGTCGAAATTTCCGCAGTTGGGGCTTTCGTAGCCCTTGAGGGCGGCGATTTCCGGACGCATCGCGACGTCGTAGGAGATGGGGCCCTCCACGACGCAGCCGGATATTTCCCCGCGCCGGTTCATCTCCGCCAGTTTGTGGGCGTCGACGGCATCCTGCATCCTGTCGTTCAGTTTCTCGACCGCGCAGAGTACGGCGACTTTCGGCGTCTCGCAGCCCATTTTTCGAAGCGTATCCACGGCGTTGACGATAATGCCCTTTTTCATGGCGAGGTCGGGCTGGACGACCATGCCGCCATCCGTCACCGCAATCAGCGCGCGTTCCCCCGGAATCTCGAAAAGCGCCAGATGAGACATCAATCCCTGCCCGTCGGGACGGTCCATGTGAAGGTTGTTTTTTCGATCGACGACGGGTTTCAGCAGGGTCTTCGTCTCGACCCCTCCCTTGATCAGAAAGTCCGCTTCCCCAGCCAGAATGACCTCGACGGCGCGCTGCGCCGGATTTTCTCCCGCCGGGACGTCGACGATCCGGCAGTCGTTTACGTCCTGCCCCAGGGATTTCACCAGCTCGGCGACCCGCGCGGCGTCGCCCGCCAGGACCGGAAACGCTATCCCCTCCCTCTTCGCCTCGAACACGGCCTCCAGAACGTGTTCATCTTCCGCCCCGGCCACGATGCCGCGCCGCGGTCTGGGGACGCTGCGGGCTTTTTGCACCAGTTCCTCGAAATTTCCATACTCCATTATTTATACTCCATTCTCCGGTTTAAACTTCCCGTCAGACTTGCCGATTCTTATATCATATAAAAAAGGCGTTTTCTATCATAAAAAAAGCATTTTTATCCACTGACAACAACTTAAAGTCAAAAACATGAGGCTCCGCCCCATACCCCGGCAGGGGACTCGTCCCCTGCACCCCGTTAATTTTTTTTAACGTGCGAAATAATTAATAAACCAGATGATGCAGGGCAACGCCAGAATGTCGATCAGAACCGCACTGCAGAGAGGAACGATCAGAAAAGCTTTGTAAGAGACCACATTATAGGAGTCGCACACCGCTCGCATCATTGAAACCGCGCTGGGCGGCGCGCCCAGACCGTGTCCGACGAATCCCGAGCAGATGACCGCCGCATCGTAGTCCCCTCCCATCAGGGGGAACAGAAAAACAACGGTAAACCCGGTGATAGCGAGGGTCTGTAGGGTGAGAATGAGCACGAGGGGAATCGCCAGGCCGTAAAGCTCCCATATCCTCAGGCTCATCATCGAGGTCGTCAGAAACAGGCTGACGGAGGTCGTCGAGATCAGGTCCATGGCCTTCGAATGCAGGCGCACGATCTTCAACACGTCGTTGACGTTGCGAAAAAGTATCGCCAGACACATCGCTCCGACGTAGCCGGGAAAGGTGAAATTCTCCCATCCGGGGATTCGGGAGACGCGAAGTTGCAGACGTTCCGCCCCCCATCGCCCCAGCGCCATAATGACGAGAAACAGGGCCAGCATGTGAACGAAATCGCGTATTTCAATGTTCTCGTCCCCGCCGGGATCGTGGTACCCCTTATGTAACGTTTCGTAGCTGGTGGCGATCTCCAGTCTCCGGCTTCGAATCAGCCACTCCGCAAGCGGCGCGCCTAAAATCCCTCCGGCGATCAGGCCAAAGGTGGCCGACGCGATAGCGACGGCGCCGGCGCCCGTCACGCCCGCCAGCTCCGCCATGGGACCGAAGATAACCGCCAGATTATGCCCCCCGCTGAGGGAGACCGCACCGGCCATGACCCCGAGAACGGGATGGATGCCAAACAGCTTTGCCGTCAGAACGCCCACCGCATTTTGAACGAAGATCAGCCCCCAGCAAAAGAGCAAATAGATGAAAAGAGCCCTGCCGCCCCGTCCGAACAGCCTGAGGCTGCCCGCCATGCCGACGCGGGTAAAGAAGATAGCGACCAGCGGGATCTGAAACGAATGGTCGAAGCTGACCGTCGACCAGCGGGGGAAGTAAAGCACAAAGGTCAGCAACGCCCCGCAGAGCCCTCCAATGACGCCCGACGGCACGCAGAAGCGGCGCAGCAGGGCAACTTTTTCTCTCAGCCATCCCCCCAGGATAAAAAGCATCGAGGCAATGGCGACGGTAAAAACGGGGTCGAAACTCAAATGGACGATCCCCCCGGCAACAGCCTGGTCCATGATGCACCGCCTCCTCCCGCGAACCGCAATCCGGCACGCTCAGGCACGAACTCCACCTTCAGAACAACGTCTCGCGCCAGCCCGACTGCGGAATATCCCCGCTCAGGGGCGTCACCCGTCGGGGCGAAACGGACGCACGAACCCCGCCTGCGTGGCGTTCTCTCATCCCCTTGTCTGACCGTTGCCGTAGATGATGAACTTCGTGGACGTCAGCTGCGCGACGCCCATGGGGCCGCGCGCGTGCAGCTTCTGGGTGCTGATGCCCATTTCCGCGCCGAAGCCGAAAACGCCGCCGTCCGTGAACCGGGTCGACGCGTTCACGTAGACGGCCGCCGCGTCGACGCCGGAAAGAAATGTCTGCGCGCTGGCGTAGCTTTCCGTCACGATCGCCTCGCTGTGCCGGGTCCCGTAACGGGAGATGTGATCCATCGCGGCCTCCAGGCTGTCGACGACCCGCACGGCCAGAATGAGATCGTAGAACTCCGTCTCCCAGTCTTCCTCGCTCGCGGGCTTTGCGGAGGGAAAGAGAGCGCGGACGGCCTCGTCCCCGCGCAGCTCGACCCCGCGCTCCTCCAGCGCCGCAAGGCCCGCGGGAATGAAGCGGGCGGCGACGTCCCTGTGAATCAGGAGCGTTTCCATGGCGTTACAGACGCCGGGACGCTGGCACTTGGCGTTGACGACGATGTTGACGGCCATATCGACGTCCGCGGACGCGTCGACGAAGGTGTGGCAGTTCCCGACCCCCGTCATGATGTAAGGGACGCGGGCGTTCTGCATGACCGACTCCTTGAGCTTCAGGCCGCCGCGCGGAATCAGGACGTCCAGGTACGGCAACTGCATCAGCCCCACGGAGGCCTCGCGGTCGGGCGTCGCCAGGAACTGCACGCTGCCCCCGGGGATGCCGCTTTCGTCCGCGGCCTCGGACAGCAGCTTCGCGATGATCGTGTTCGACCGCAGGGCCTCCTTTCCTCCCCGCAGAATCACGGCGTTCCCGGACTTCAGGCAGAGCCCCGTCGCGTCCGCCGTGACGTTGGGGCGCGCCTCGTAGATGATCCCAACGACGCCGAGCGGCACGCGCACCTGCCCGATGCGGATGCCCTTCTCGCCGTTCCACATCCCCAAAACCTCGCCGACGGGATCGCGGAAGGCCGCGATCTCCTCGAGCCCCGTCGCCATCGACTCGACCCTCGCGGCGTCGAGCGCCAGTCGATCCAGAAGGGCGTTCGTCAGGCCGGCGGCCCGTCCATCCTCGAGGTCAAGCCGATTCTGCTCCAGCATGGAGGCCCCGTTCGCTCTCAGCGCCCCGGCCATCGCGCGAAGCGCGGCGTTCTTCACCTCCGTCGGCGTCGTCGCCAGACGCCGCGCCGCCTCCGCGGCACGACGCCCCATAACCTCCAGATCGTCCTTCCAGGCCATGCCTCTTTCGTCTCCTCTCGCGATAAACCGCAAATTCAAACGGCTACAAAAATTTTTTTAATTTTATTGCATCTGCCCGTCCATCTCAACGGACTCTTTCGTTTTAAAAAAGGCCGGCAGAACCGTCATAACGACAACAGGCGTGAGAGCCCCTGCCATGATGCTGATATTTCGCATCCATATCGCTCTCCAGTTCAGTCGAAGTACCTTTTTACATTGATTATACTCTTTTCCGGCTTCATCCGTATCCTGTGCGTATCCTTCATGCCGGGAGCCTCAGTCACAAAATTTAGGGTACAATAAGTTAATTTTGAATTATGGAGTGCATTTGATTTGATTTGATATGAAAGGGCTGAAGTCGAATGGGTATATATGAGCTGAAGTTCGGCAGGGAAAAAGCGAAGATCGAGGTTCGGGAGGAAGAGCTTCTGGGCGTGATGAAAAGCCGGGAGGTCCCCTGCGCCGCCACGGAGGAGGAGGCCGTTCTGAAGGCTCTGGAAAATCCCGTCGGGAGCCCCCGCATCAGCGAAAAGGTGAAGCCGGGAGAGACGGTCTGCATCGTCACCTGCGACCTGACGCGATCGTGGCAGCACCCCGCCGTCTACCTTCCCCTTCTGGTCGGGGAGATCAAAAAAGGCGGGGTGAGGGACGAGGATATTTTCTTTCTGGTGGGTACGGGAACGCACCGCTCCCACACGCCGGAGGAGCACAGGCTGCTTTTGGGCGAAAAACTTTACGGGCGTTACAAAGTGTGGGACCACGAAAGCCAGACGGCCGCAATGACGGACTTCGGCAAAACCAGCTTCGGCACCCCCGTCCGGCTCAACAAAATGGCGGCGGACGCCGACCACGTGATTCTCACGGGAGGCATCGTCTACCATTTCATGTCCGGCTGGGGCGGCGGCAGAAAGTCGGTGCTGCCGGGCATATCTTCCTATGAGACCGTGATGGCGAACCACGCGCTGGCCCTCAAACCGCTTCCAGGAAAGGGACGCAATTGGGTGTGCCGGGGCGGCAACGCGGAGGGGAACCTCATCCACCTGGACATGACCGAGGCGGCGGAGAAGCTCGCGCCTTCCTTTCTGCTGAACGTCATCATGAGCGGGGAAGGGAAGATCGGCTGGGCCGTCGCCGGAGACTGGCGGAAGGCGCATGAAGCGGGAAGGGACATCGTCGACAGCGTGGACAGGATTCCGATAACGCAGCCCGCGGAGCTGGTTGTCGCCTCGGCCTGCGGCTACCCGAAGGACATCAACTTCTACCAGAGCACCAAGGCCCTTTTCAACGCGGAGGCCGCCGCCCTCCCCGGAGCCGCCGTCGTCATTCTCGCCTCCTGCGTCGAAGGATACGGCAACGAGGAAATGCAGATGATGCTCCAGAAGTACAAAAACTCCGACGAGCGGGAGGTGGAACTGCGGCACTCTTTCACCATCGCGAAGTACATCGGTTACTGCGCAGGTCAGGCCGCCGAACGGTTCGACTTCCATCTGGTGACCGACATCGATCCCGAACTCCTCGCGGGCACGGGGATAAAGATCTCGAGGACGCTGGACGAGGCCCTGAAAAAGGTCCACGCCGCCCACGGCACGGGCCTGAAAACCTGGCTGATGCCTCATGGAGCGAACACCCTGCCGGTGCTGCCCTCGCTTCCGACGCCAGACCGCTCATGAATACGCACAATATCGCACTGGCGTTCGGGCTGACGCTTCTTGCGGGCCTTTCGACGGGCGTGGGCTCCGCTCTGGCCTTTCTGGCAAAGCGCACCAACACTCGTTTCCTGTCGCTCAGCATGGGATTTTCGGCGGGGGTGATGATCTACGTCTCCTTTGTCGAGGTCATCGTCATGGCGCGGGACACCCTGACGGCGCAGTGGGGAAAGACCGGCGGAGAATGGGGAACGGTCGTAGCGTTTTTCGCCGGAATGGGGATGATCGCCCTCATCGACAGGTGGGTGCCCGACGCGGACAATCCGCACGAGGCGCACACCGTCGAGGAGCTGTCGATGACCTGCGACGAACACTCCCAAAAGCACCACGATATGTCGAAGCTGCACCGCACGGGGCTCTTCACGGCCATCGCCATCGCCATCCACAACTTTCCGGAGGGACTGGCGACATTCACGGCCGCGCTGATCGAGCCCGCCGTGGGAATGGCGATCGCCGTGGCCATCGCCATCCACAATATACCGGAGGGGATCGCCGTCTCCATTCCCATTTTCTACGCCACCGGAGACCGCAAAAAAGCCTTCTTCTACTCCTTCCTCTCTGGCCTCGCGGAGCCTGTGGGCGCCGTCGTCGGGTACGTGGTCCTGATGCCCTTTTTCTCGCCCGCC
The DNA here is from genome assembly GCA_031273365.1 of Synergistaceae bacterium. Taxonomy (GTDB): domain Bacteria; phylum Synergistota; class Synergistia; order Synergistales; family Aminobacteriaceae; genus JAISSA01. Next base: position 4,455 of record JAISSA010000094.1, on the reverse strand, counting down.
GTCTTCGGGCTGCTCTTTGCCGGGGTGGCGGGGATCATGGTCTTCATTTCCTTCGACGAACTCCTGCCCTCGGCCGAGGAGTACGGAGAACATCATCTCTGCATCTATGGACTCATCGCCGGCATGGCGGTCATGGCGCTGTCCCTGCTGCTGTTTTTGTAGCGTTCAGGACCGACGGCAAAGGCGATTTTGCAGGATTTTTTGAGACCATACCCCCCGGAGGCTGCGAGGGGTATGGCTGAAATTTATTGAAGAGGCATCAGCTCGCGCAGTTTGGCGTCGTCGAAGGACCTCAGCTCGCTCGTCGCGTCGAAGATCATGGTCTCCTTGCCCGCGTCCGTGTAAGGCTTCCACTCGAGCCCCGGCTGGCTGGGGTTTCCGGTCCTCGCGAAATTGAGCCACGCCGTGGCGACCACGTCCTGCAGTTTATAGCTCTCCTCGGCGCCCCCCGTCGCGATGGAGAGAATGGGTATGCTCACGTTATGGAATATATACGTGAGCTCCACGCAGTGGAAGGCCGTCGTTCCGCCGTTGACCGGCAGTTCGTACGTAAACAGGTACTCGTAAACCGGACCCACGCCCGCCGCGCGCAGGAGCGACGCGACCTTCTGGCTGTTGTTGCGGCCGTTCGAGGAATAGAAACAGGCATCCGCGACTTTTTTGTTCGGAAACACCCTGGCGAATTCATTCGCTACCGCGTCCGCCTTATCGCCGAAATACTTCTTCAAATTGGCGCGGGTTTCCTCCGCCGACCATTCGTTCTTGCGGCCGTCGCCCCTTCTGAAAGTGGGGATCTGCTCGCTGAAGACGCTGCCGGTCATGAAGGGCATGTTTTTGGTCCAGTCGCAGTATTCGTTCAGCACGTAGTCGTCGCCGGGAATCGGATTCCAGTTGATGTACGCGGCATTGGCGGGGTCGTCCTTTCTCGCCTGGGCGATCGCCTGGTCGGCCGCCTCGATCAAAGCGTCATAGGAGACTTTTTTGAGCGCGTCGACGTCCCCTTCTTTGATGTTCAGGTTTTTGAAGGTGAGCGACGCGATCTTCCGAGCCATCGCTTTGGTGGTCTTCCCATAATTGACGCCGGACCCCGAGCTCTGAGAGATCGCCTTACTGAAGAGCCCCTTTGCCGAGGGCATGTGCATCAGAGTGATCACCTTGCCGCCGCCGCCGGACTGACCGAATATCGTTACGTTTTCCGGATCTCCGCCGAACGCCGCCACGTTGTCCCTGACCCACTCGAGCGACAGCACGAGGTCGGCCCAGCCGACGTGGGGGGAATATTTGTATGCGTCGCCGTACGCCGAGAGGTCGAGGTAGCCCAGCACGTTGAGCCTGTGATTGACCGTCACCACGACGACGTCGCCGTACCTGCTCAGATTGGTTCCGTCATAGGCCCACGCCTCGATCGCCGAACCGTTCGTGTAGCCGCCTCCGTGAAAGAACACCATGACGGGCTTTTTGGCGTTCGGGTCGAGTTTCTGCGTCCACACGTTCAAATACTGGCAGTTTTCGTCCTGGGGCCAGTAACGATGGGGCCACACGAACTCGTCGTCGCCGACTTTGGTCATGCGGGCGATGGGCGCGATCGGCCCATAGGTCTGAGCGCTCACGACGCCCTCCCAGGGTTCGACAGGCCTGGGCAGCCCGAACCGCTCGGAGGTCGCGTACTTAATGCCCGCGAACACGAAGATCTCATCGTTCATATATCCCCGCAGCTTCCCGCCTTTGGCCTGGACGACGGGAGGGTTCAACAGGCCAGGCTTCGCGCCGGGTTGTGCCGCAAAACTCACAGATGCCGCCAGCATCACGAAAATAAAACAGATCAGACTCGGAATTGCTATGGATTTTTTCATCATCCTGCCCCTTTCGTTATCTTTAACCGGGTTACACGCAACAGCGTTCCTTCTCGCGCCGACCTGTCGTTCTGTCTTTGTTCCCCTCCGTATGCCTCACCTCTTTCACTGCGCAGGCGGAAATATGTCGCTGCCCTGCACTCTCAGATCAGGGTTTTCAGATATCGGTAGCTTTGTTCTATCCCGCTTTTGACGTCATTTAAGCTGTCCTCAAAGGCCCTGTCTTCGATTTCAACGCAAGCCGCGCCTTTATAGCGTATGTCATGAAGCGCGGAAATCAACGCGCCGAAATCTATGTCGCCCAGTCCGGGCAGCTTCGGGCGATGCCACAGGGAGGGATAGGCAAAGATCCCATATTCGTTCAGTTTTTCGCGGTCGATGTGCATATCCTTCAAATGCACGTGAAAAATTTTATCCCTGAAATCGATGATGGGGGTTACATAATTCGCGAAAATCAGGTGAAGGTGAGAGGGGTCATAGTTCAAACCCAGATAATCGCTCGGGATTCTTCTGAACATTTCACGCCAGATATACGGTGCGCTGGCCAAATTAACACCGGCAGGCCATTCGTTTTGGGTGAAATACATCGGGCAGTTTTCGATGCCGATGCGCACCTTTTTTTCCTCGGCATAACGGATTATGGGCGTCCAGACCTGCTCGTACAAATCGAGATTCTCCTCGACTGTTTTGGTCCTGTCGCGCCCGATAAAGGTCGTCACCATGTTTATGCCCATCAGAGCGCTCGCGTCAATCAGCTTATAGATATGCTTTATTGCTGCCTCTCCAGCTTCCCTGTCGTGGTCCAGGGGGTTCGGATAATAGGCAAGCGAGCTTATCCCGACGCCTTTTTGCCTGGAGTAGTCCACATAAGACAGGAGTCCTTTTTCGTCCGTCGCGTTGACGTCGATATGCGTGACGCCGCCATATCTCCGCGCCGCCCTGCCCTTTGGCCAGCAGCAAAACTCTACACAGGCAAAGCCCGCCTGTGCGGCGTAATCGATGACTTCCTCAAAGGAAAGATCAGGCAATATGGCCGAAACCAAACCGAGTTCAATCATTTTTAACCTCCGATTTCAATTCATCAACTTCAATGCATCGACTTTAATCCATTTACGCTCCTGGGCGCTTTGCATAAGCGCTTCGCATAAGACCATCTGGCGTGCACCCGCCGCGAAATCGGCAAAATCATAGCTTCCGGCGCCGCCTTCGGTCACGGCCTGATAAAAGCTGCGGAAAACCTGTTTAATTGTATCGGGATATCCCTCGACGTGTCCGCCGGGGAAATTCGTCCATTTCCGCGTATTGGACGAGAGAATGGCGGGATCTTTTTCCCAGAGTTCATTGGGGCGGTCGCGGTAGCCCATCCAGAGGCGGCAGGCGTCTTCGCTGTCCCAGTACAGAGAGGATTTATTGCCGCTTACAGCGAGCGTCATCTGATTTTTGCGCCCCGCAAAACATTGAGATAGGATTGCGGAACCCAGTGCCCCTCCATCCGTTCGGAAAAGCAGGCTCGCGTAATCTTCGGTATCAATGGGGACCTCGGTGTAATCCTCAGGGGTAAGCAGCATGTTCGAAAAGGTTTCAGGCGTTTTCTTCGGCTTTTTGCGCGTGGAGTGAAACGCGGTGAACTCCGCACAGACCTCGGTTATTTTTTGGCCGGTCACAAATTCGCATAAATCCATCCAATGTGAGCCGATATCCGAAGCGGCGCGGGTTTTCCCGGAAATTTTCGATTCGAGCCGCCAACTGTAATCCGCATCATAAAAAAGCCAGTCCTGCAAATAGCCGCCATGGATGGAAAAAATACGCCCCACCCTGCCCTCGCGTATGCACTCGCGCATTTGAAACGCCATGGGATAAAAACGGTTTATAAAGTTTACGCCGCAGACAACGCCCTTTTCCTGCGCCGCCCGAGTCATCTTCTCAGCCTGTTGCGCGTCCACAGCCAGAGGTTTTTCGCAAAGCACATGGATGCCCTGTTCAATTGCGTACATCGAAGCCTCGCAATGCGTCTCGTTTGGAGTACAAACGTGGATGACGTCGGGTTTTTCCGTGTCGATCATTGTTTTGTAATCTGCATATGCCCTGGGCACAAAAAACGCCTGCGCCTTCTTTTCTGCATCTGCCGGATCGGCAATGGCAACGATATCTATGCCGCCAAGTCGCCGCAAAGCCTCGATGTGCGCCGCGCCAATAAAACCCACGCCTGTTATTGCCGCTCTCATGCTTAGACCATTCCTTTCACTTCGCTCAGGCACAAAACGAAAATTCCCCTGGTTTTAAATTTTCCTCCTCCGCCCGATAAACTGTTCTCTGAATGCAGGCCCCGCGGTCTGCACCAGAATAACGAGAATAAGGACAAGCCCCTGGAAGGTGTTCTGAATATCGATGGAGAACGCCGGCACCGAAACGATAATGAAGTTTATAGCGGTGTAGCTCAGCGCGCCAAAGAGCACGCCCAAAAGGTTGCCTCGCCCGCCGGACATATTGATGCCCCCCAAAACCACTGCCGCTATGGCGTACATTTCATAGCTCTGCCCGCTTTGGGCCGGCGTTATGTTGCCTATCTTGCAAGCCTGAATGAACGATGCCACGCCGACCA
>JAISSA010000007.1 GCA_031273365.1 Synergistaceae bacterium | reverse complement strand
TACGCCCGTCGACGGGCGTAATCGGGATACAGCCCGCTCCTGCGCGTTCCCGACGTGGAAAGCAGCCACGCGCCCTCCGGGCTTTTGCGCATCGCCGCGGAAATCGTCTCCTCGACGATGTGAACCAGAGGCGCGCGCAGCTCGCCCCGGAAGCGGTCGATAAAGTAATGCGCCGTGTTGCAGGGCACGGCCAGAACTTCCGCCCCAAACTCGACCAGTCGTTCCAGACCGCGACGCAACCGCGGCGTCGGGTCTTCCCCCGCGCCCAGGATCGCCTGGCCCCGGTCGGGGATGGAGGGGTCGGAGATCATCAGGACGCTCGGGTGCTGCTGGTCCGTTTCCGCCGGCGCGTCCCTCGCCAGAATCGACAAAAACTCCGCCGTGGCGGCCGGCCCCATTCCCCCGAGAACCCCCAGAACTTTCTTCGGCTGCAATCCCATTTTCCCGATTTTCTCCTTTCGGCCCGTTGCCTGTTAGCTGCCTGTTAGCTGCCTGCTTTGAAGAGCGGCAACAGCGCCTTGAACTCCGGCGTGCCCGAGCGGCCGAGCAGTCGATAAATGACCGTCTCGGTGGGCACCGCCAGCGCTCCGCAGGATCGAAGGGTCTCCAGGGCGGCCGCGTGATGATCTCCGCGCCGGCTGCCGCAGGCGTCGGCCGCCAGAACGATGCCGTACCCCTCGTTCAGCAGGTCCATGGCCGTGGACAGCACGCAGATGTGGGTCTCTATTCCGAAGAGCACGATCGTGGGGCGTTTCAGATTCCGAAGGCTCTCCGTGAAGCCGGGCTCGTCACAGCACGAAAACGCCGTCTTCTCGAGGCGCGTAGCGGACGCGGGCAAATTTTCCGTCAGCGGGCCGACCATGGGACCGATCCCCCGGGGGTACTGCTCCGTGTAAAAAACGGGCAGCGACAGAACGGAGGCGGCCTTCAACAGGCGCAGGCCGTTTTGCACAACCGCCTCGGGGTCCTCGATCGACGGCAAAAGGCGTTCCTGAACGTCGATCAGTAAAAAAATCGTTTCCTCTCTGCGGAATCGTACAGGCATAACATACATCCTCCCTATTCTTAAGCAATGCAGGGGCCTCAGGCCCCTGACCCCGTTAATTTTCTTCCTTAAGTGGTTGACATTGTATTCTTAAGAGCGTATTTGGTAAAGTATAGGCGTACTACATGTGAAGACAAAAAGGAAAGAGAGTCCAGAGAGCTCGCTCTCTGGCGGAGTTTGAGGCGGAGCCTCAAGGTTCTGCTTCTGGTTTATGCCTGCGAAAAGTATTGACAAAAAATCTTTAAAGTAATACGCTGATGCCATCATAGTCGACCCGGGTGCGGGAAAAAAATCGCAGGGAGTGTGTTGATCAATGAAGAAATTGTTCTCGTTGTTCCTTGCAGTGGCGTTGGTTGGTTGTATTCTGTCGTTTGCCGGAGCGGCGCTCGCGGCGGATAAGATCGGGGTTTCCATGCCGACACAGAGTTTGCAGCGCTGGAATCAGGACGGGGCCAACATGAAGTCGCTGCTCGAAGCGGCCGGCTACGAAGTGGACCTCCAGTTCGGCGGCAACAATGAGGTGCCCGTGCAGGTAAGTCAGCTCGAAAACATGATATCGGGCGGGTGCAAGGTCCTCGTCGTCGCGGCTATCGACGGAAGTTCTCTCACCACCGTGCTTGCCGACGCGAAGGCGCAGGGCATTCAGGTCATCGCCTACGACCGGCTCATCATGAACACGGACGCGGTCAGCTATTACGCGACGTTCGACAACTTCAGGGTCGGGGTTCTTCAGGGAACGTTCATTCGCGACCAGCTCAAGCTCGACAGCGCGAGCGGCCCCTTCAACATCGAGCTCTTCACCGGGGACCCCGGCGACAACAATATAATCTTCTTCTTCGACGGTGCTCTGTCGATACTTAAACCCTACATCGACAGCGGCAAGCTGGTGGTGAAATCCGGTCAGGTCGAAAGAGCGCAGGCCGCGACCCCGAACTGGAGCACGGAGAGCGCGCAGACCCGCATGGAGAACCTCATCACGAGCCAGGGCTACGGCCCGAACGGTACGAAGCTCGACGCCGTCCTCTCCTCCAACGACTCGGTCGCTAACGGCATCACGAACGCGCTCGTCGGAGCCGGCTACACCGCCGCCAACTTCCCGCTCCTCACCGGGCAGGACTGCGACGTCACCAGCATGAAGAACATCCTCGCCGGCACGCAGAGCATGTCGATCTTCAAGGACACCCGCACCCTCGCCGCCCAGGTCGTGACGATGGTCGACGCGATCATGAAGGGTTCTGCGCCCGAGATCAACGACACGAAGACCTACGACAACGGCACGGGCGTCATCCCGTCTTTCCTCTGCGAGCCGGTCTTCTGCACGAAGGACAACTACAGGGCGCTGCTGATCGACAGCGGCTACTACACCGAGGCTCAGCTGACGCAGTAAGGAACCGCAAATTGTAAATATCAGCGGGACTGAACAGGCGGGCGGATAAGTTTGTTATTATCCGCCCGCTTTTGTCGTACAGGAGGAGGGATGGCTTTTGAGCGACACGCTGCTTCAGCTCAGGGGGATAATCAAGGAGTTCCCGGGAGTGCGCGCCCTCGCTAATGTGGATATGGACGTCACGGAGGGGGAGATACACGCGCTCGTCGGGGAAAACGGAGCGGGCAAATCCACCCTGATGAACGTTCTGTCCGGTATTTACCCTCACGGAAGCTATGAAGGAGAGATCATCTACGACGGGAAGCTCTGTCGGTTTTCAAAGATAAGGGACAGCGAGAGGCTCGGCATCGTCATCATTCATCAGGAGCTCGCCCTCGTGCCCTACATGACGATAGCGGAGAACATGTTCCTCGGCAACGAGCGCGGTTCGACGTTCAACCTCGACTGGGACGAGACCCGCGCGAAAGCCGACGAGTTCCTCAGCATAGTGGGCCTGGCGGAGTCGTCTCAGACGCCTGTAAAGGACATCAGCGTCGGAAAGCAGCAGCTCGTCGAAATAGCCAAAGCGCTGGCGAAAAACGTCCGCCTCCTCATCCTCGACGAACCGACGGCCTCTTTGAACGAAAACGAGAGCCAGAAGCTGCTGGACCTTCTCGTCCGGTTCAGGGAGCGGGGAATGACCTCCATCCTGATATCCCACAAGCTCTCCGAGATATCGCAGGTGGCCGACCGCATCACGATACTTCGCGACGGAAGCGCCATCGAAACTCTGACCCGGGGCGTCGACGACATCGGCGAGGGGCGGATCATAAAAGGGATGGTCGGGCGGGAGATGACGAGCCGTTTCCCGGCGCGCGAGCCCAATATAGGGGAAGTGACGTTCGAGGTAAGGGACTGGACCGTCCATCACCAGCTGTACGAGGAGCGGCGGGTCTGCGAAAACGTGAATTTCAACATCAGGCGCGGCGAGGTCGTCGGAATAAGCGGGCTGATGGGCGCAGGGCGGACGGAGCTCGCGATGAGCATCTTCGGGCGCAGCTACGGGCGCAACATCAGCGGGACCATCGCCGTCAACGGGCGGGAGCTTCACCTGCGCAGCGTGCGCGAGGCCATAGACAACAAAATAGCCTACGTCACGGAGGATCGCAAGGGCAACGGGCTCATATTGAGCAACACGATACGGGTGAACGTCACCCTGGCAAACCTCGGCAGGGTGAGCAGCGGGAAACGGCTCGACATGGACCTGGAGCGCCAGGTCGCCCTCGAATACAGGGACAGGCTGCAGATAAAATGTTCCACCGTCGAGCAGAACGCCGAAAACCTCTCGGGCGGAAATCAGCAGAAGGTGCTCCTGAGCAAATGGATGTTCACGGAGCCCGATATTCTCATACTCGACGAACCGACTCGCGGGATCGACGTCGGCGCGAAGTACGAGATATACAGGATAATCAACGACCTTGTGGCGGAGGGAAAATCCGTCCTGTTCATTTCCAGCGAGATGCCCGAGCTGCTCGGCATGTGCGACAGAATTTACGTCATGAACGAGGGCAGGATCGTGGCCGAATTATCGCGCGACGAGGCCAGCCAGGAGGCCATAATGTCGAGTATTCTCCGAGCAGAGGAGTGCGGTAGACGATGAAAGAGAAAACGATGGAATTTTTGAAGAAAAACACCATGCTCATCGCCCTCATTCTGGTGATGCTGCTTTTTCACGGCCTGATCGTGGCGGGAGGCAAGGGCTCGCTCTTTGCGCCGCGCAACATAACGAACCTCATCGCGCAAAACGCCTACGTCATAATCCTCGCCACCGGGATGCTGCTCTGCATCCTCACGGGGGGCAACATCGACCTCTCGATAGGTTCGATGGTCTGTCTCGTCGCGGCGATTGGCGCGACGCTCATCGTCAGGATGCACGTCAACATCTATCTCGGAATCGCCGCATGTATTCTCGCGGGGATAGCTCTCGGCGCGTGGCAGGCGTTCTGGATAGCCTACGTCCGAATACCGCCGTTCATCGTCACGCTCTCGGGGATGCTCGCGTTTCGCGGGCTCGCGCTGGTCCTGCTCGGCGGACAGACCATATCCCCCATTCCGGCCGGCTTCACGCGCTACTTCGGCAGCTTCATCGCGGGAACGGGCGACCCGCAGACGAAGCTCACGACCTCGCTCGTCGTCGGCGTCGTGGTATGCGCCGTCATCGTCCTCGCCACGTTTTACGCAAGGATCGGCAAGATAAGAAAAAACTACGGCGTCGATTCCATCGTTTCGTTCATGGCCAGGCTCGTCGTAATCTGCGCCGTGATCATGGGAGCGTTTTACAGCTTCGGGCGCGACCGCGGCATTCCGGTAGTTCTGATACTGCTGGGCGTCGTCGTCCTCGCGTACTATTATTACACTTCCAAGACGGTTCCCGGCCGCTATCTCTACGCGATGGGCGGCAACGAGAAGGCCGCGAAGCTGTCCGGCGTCAACACGAACGGCGTCATGTTCTTCGCCTACGCGAACATGGGATTTCTCGCGGCAATCGCGGCTCTCGTCTGTCTGGCGCGATTTAACTCGTCCTTCCCCGACATGGGCAGGAACTACGAACTCGACGCGATAGGCGCGTGCTTCATCGGCGGCGCGTCCGCCTACGGGGGAGTCGGAACGGTCGGAGGCGCACTGATCGGCACAATCTTCATGGGCGTTCTGAACAACGGCATGTCGATACTCGGCGTCGACCAGAACTATCAGCAGGCTGTGAAGGGCGCGGTCCTTCTCGCGGCGGTAATATGGGACGTCGTGTCGAAGAAGCGCAAGAACGCGGCGTGACGCCGCAGGGAATATCTCCAGTCGCCATCAGGCAAAGCCCTGAAGTTCCGCCTCAAACGCCGCCGGAGAGTCCTTTAACAGGTTCTCCGGCGGCGTTTGCGCAGCGCACGGGATCTGAACCTGACGACGAATCATTCTTCGAATCATTCTTCGAATCATCCTTCTCATGCCCTGTGCGGCCTGGTATAATGTGACGGATGAGAAAGGAGCCGAAGCCGCACACGGATTTTATGAAAAACTGCAATGAGCAGGTTGAGAAACTGAAAAACAGCCCGCAGGGCTTGAATAGGGGTGGCAGACATGGGACAGATTTTTCACGCATGTATATATGACATCGACAGTATGACCTGTTGCACGATGGATGCGGACAAATTCCACGCGAATTGTTATTCTTTCAGCGGTGCGGTAGTCTCGACGCACTACCTCCTGCGTCAAAAACCCTACCGCGTCATGTGGGGCGGCGACTATGTGGTCCTGGACATCGAGGATTTTTCGAGAACGGAAGATTTACTCGGTTTGTCCACCTACATAGATGAGGAGGACATCAAACTCAACTATGACGATGACGATGACGATGACGATGATGATGATGACGATGACGATGACGATGACGATGACGATGACGATGACGATGACGACGATGACGACGATGATTTGGAAGAAAAGGCATGGTCTGAAAAGGCGAAATTTATCGGTGAGAACAACAGCCGTTGGAAGCACATAACTGTATGGAACGAAGCGAAGGAATATTTTGACTGGGAGAACAGGCGTTCTGTCACATACAACGGATATTTATTGAATCACACACAGAAGCTGGCTGTGGATCTTGGCGATTATTTCGTTAGATCGATGTATATGATAGAAGGGGAACTCGCGGCGATAGATGCGATACCGGCATTGACGGAGACAGGCGGCGGGATGTCGATGGCCTTATACGAGGGCGTAGCGACAGATTCGACGGAAAAACTCCAGGGAACATGGTGCGGCGATTTACTTCAAATCGTCGATCAACTCCCTGAAGATTATAAAGTTATCGATTGTTGTTTTGCGGAAATTTGGGACAGGGCGAAGTTTTGTTACCATCTGTTTGGCGTCGATGAGTCGAATTACGTATTGGCCGACTGGCATGGAAAACGTTACGAATGCGCCAGTCTTTTTAGAGTACGGGGGCCGGCACATTACATCAAAGTCAAATTGACTGAGGATAAAATACAGTATATTCCGGAGCTTGTGTCGAAAGTTACGCCTGCTCCCGCGGCTGAGGGCAAAAAGGATTGCCGGCATGACGGCTGATTTTATGAAAAACCGCAGTGAGCAGGTTGAAAAACCGAAAAACCGAAAAAAAGCCCGCAGGGCTTGAAGAGAGGTGGCAGACATGGGACAGATTTTTCACGCCTGTATATATGACATCGACAGTATGACCTGTTGCGCGATGGATGCGGATAAATTCCACGCGAATTGTTATTCTTTCAGCAGTACGGTAGCCTCGACGCACTACCTCCTGCGTCAAAAACCCTACCGCGTCATGTGGGGCGGCGACTATGCGATCGTCGAGGATTTTTCGAGAATGGAAGATTTACTCGGTTTATCCATCTACATAGATTATGAGGACATCAAACTCGACTATGACGATTTGGAAGAAAAGGCATGGCCTGAAAAGGCGAAAGTTGTCAGCGAGAACAACAGCCGTTGGAAGCGCATAACTGTATGGGAAGAAGCGCAGGAATATTTTGACTGGGAGAACAGGCGTTCTGTCAAATACAACGGATATTTGTTGAATCACACACAAAAGCTGGCTGTGGATCTTGGCGATTACTTCATTAGATCGATGTATATGAAAAAAGAGAAACTCGCGGCGATAGATGCGATCCCGGTATTGACGGAGACAGGCGACGGGACGTCGATGACCTTATCCGCCGGCATAGCGACAGATTCGACGGAGGAACTCCAGGGAACATGGCGCGGCGATTTGCTTCAAATCGTCGATCAACTCCCTGAGGATTATAAAGTTATCGATTGTTGTTTTGCTGAAATTTGGGACAGGGCGAAGTTTTGTTACCATCTGTTTGGCGTCGATGCGTCGAATTACGTATTGGCCGACTGGCATGGAAAACGTTACGAATGCGCCGATCTTTTTAAAGTACGGGGCCCGGCACGTTACATAAAAGTCGAATTGACTGAGGATAAAATACGATATCTTCCGGAGCTGGTGTCGAAAGCTACGTCTGCTCCCGCGGCTGAGGACACAGATTGCCAGCATGACGACTGAGCAAAAAGCTGCTGATCGAAGGCGAGGGCCGTCGGGTACGGGAATCGTTTATCGTCGAATTGAAGTGATTATGTAAATTCTGAAACCGATCTGAATTTTTGAGAGATAGAGAGAGATGGAGAGAGGCATGATGGTTTTGGACGCGACGGCGGATCAGGGAGAAAAGGCTTTGAGAGCGGCAATCCGCATGAAAATCGGGTATTACGCCGTATGGTTCATTCCGTTCACGATCAGCATGTTTTCGGAACGGCAGTATCTGGATCCCGGCAGTCGTTTTTTCAGGCATATCGCCGGGGATACGACCTTCGGAGCGACTGTCGTCTTTGCCCTGGTTCTTTTACTTGCTTTTAAGGCGCTGGACGGCAAATCCCCTTATCGATTCTTCTGGTACGCGCTGGGTTTCAATGGTTTACTTACAGCAATATTCGTCACGATCATTCAAGGCAATTATATACAATACACCTATGCGAGATATGCACTGTTTGGAGAAGAGAGAATACTCTACCGCGCTCTCTTCTGGTTGCCCCTGTTTAAAATTTTTCACGTGACGCCTGGCCTCGACGTCCTGTTGTGGACGGAGAAGATATTTTCGCAATGGACAGTCCCCATCATTTTTCCCATGGTGTTTTCATGTGAGGCACAGCAGCGCCGGGCGTCGAAAAAATCCGAATCGAATGGATTTTCGTCGCGAAAACATTGGAAAACTTTGCTGTTCGTCGGAGTGCTGGGGGCGTTTTTCATCTCTTACAACTCGGAAGCGCTGAGGGCGTTTTTTACTTATAACCCGCGCTTCGGAATCGACACAACACCCATGCCGGAGCAGACTTCGAGCCTTTACGACTACGACGTGGAATACAGGCTGACGCCCGATTCGGAAGAAACCGCAAAAGCGCGCGAGATGATGGAAAAGGGCGAGTACGAGGCCGCCATCGAGTTACTGACGTCACGTTCATCGGTCGACAGCACGGCAGCCGTCGCGCTGGCGAAAATATACCGGGACGGCAAAATCGTCGAAGAGGACGCCGACAGAGCGAGTTTTCTTTTCCTGCGTGGCGCACGAAAGGGAAATCTCGAAGGGCTCTCCGGTTACGCGCAATCTTACCGGGAAAGGGACAGGGTCAGGCTGCTGGAGTTCGCGGTCGAAAAAGGAGACAGGGACGCATATACCATGCAAATGCTCGGTCTGTACCACTCGCAGGGGATCATAACAACCGGCGATTACCTGAAAAGCGCGCATTTTTATCAGATCGCGGCGGAAGAGGGCAGACTGGAGGGAATGTGGCAGACGGCGGGTTTCCTCTACAGGGGCTATATGATGGACGAGGATCTCGACAGGGCCATGTACTGGATCGGCCGGATAAAGCAGATGGGAAACCCGAAAGACTTCTATTACCAGCAGGCTGAACTGCTGCTTAAACGAATCGAAAAAAAGAAGGCTCGGAGAGGGAGCGCCATAGAGACGGTCGGAGACGATCAAAGGTGAACGTCAATCTGCAATTCCCGATAAGGCATTCACAGTGTTAAAATGAGAGTATCTCTGACAGAGGACGGATACCATGCTGAAAATTATCGAAGGATTTATGCCGTTTGGCGGATCACAGACGTATTACCGCATTGCGGGGGATAAAACCGACAGGTTGCCTCTGTTGACGTTTCACGGTGGCCCCGGCGCTTCTCACAGCTATCTTCTCAGCCTGGACGATCTGGCGGGGCGAGGCAGGCAGGTGATTTATTATGACCAGACCGGCTGCGGAAAATCCCCCGCGCCGTCCGACCCGGGGCGCTGGACGCCGGAGCTGTTTGTGGAAGAGGCTCAGGCCCTGCAAAAGCACCTGCGCCTCGATGAATTTCACCTGCTGGGGCAGTCCTGGGGCGGGATGCTGGCGATTTATTTCGCTCATACCCGACCAAAGGGCCTGACCAGCGTGACCCTCGCCAGCTCCCCCGTGTCGATTCCGCAATGGAACGAGGAAAGCGCCCGGCTTCTCAGCGAAATGCCGGAAGGCCCGCGCGCCGCGCTGGAACACGGCGAGGCCACAGGCGAGCGGGATACGCAGGAATACCGCGACGCGCTCGATCAATTCTATCTGCGCCACCTCTGCCGTATGGAAACCATGCCGGATTACGTGCTCGCCAGCTTCGCTCAAATGGGCGAGGTCTACCATACCCTGCAGGGCGACAGCGAGTTACGGCTGACCGGCACTCTGAAAGATGTGGACCTGACGCCCCTGCTTGCGGGGATCGGCGTCCCCGCTCTGATAACCGCCGGACAGTACGACCAGTGCACCGGGGCGGTCGTCAAAACTCTGCTCGACCACATTCCGGACGCGCGCGCGGTGGTGTTCAAGGACAGCGGGCATCTTGCCCACGTGGAGAAGCGAGAAGCCTACAACAGGACACTGGAAGCGTTTTTGGAAGAAGTCGAGGCAAAGTCAACGAGGCCATAATTAACGGGGTCAGGGGCCTAAGGCCCCTGCGGGGTTTTTGTCGAGGGGCGGAGCCCCACGGTTTTGCTATCGATTTTAAACTGAAGAAGGACAAATCCCGAACTTCAGGGGGGGTCACCCCCCCCCTGTCAAACTCCCTGGCGCGTGTCCTTACACCTCAAGGCTCTCCCCCGGCTTCAGGATTTTTACCTCGGCCAGCGAGGCCGCTCTGGCGGCGAACTCCGCCGGGTCGGCTTTGATGACGTCGAAGGTGTCGTAGTGCATCGGCACGACCTTTTTCGGTTTGATGAAGCTTACGGCTTTGACGGCGTCGTCCACGTCCATCGTAAAGTTCCCCCCGATGGGAAGCAGCGCGACGTCCACGTGTTCGTCCTCCAGCAGCTTCATCTCGAGCATCAGGCCCGTGTCGCCGCTGTGGTAGACCGTCACGTCCCCCATCGTCACCAGAAATCCGCAGGGAAACCCGCCGTCGTACCGAGTTCCTCCCTCCTCGATGGAGGAGCCGTGAAACGCCGGCGTCAGCTTCACCCGGCCAAAGGGGAAACGATACGCCCCGCCGATGTGCATGGCGTGAACTTTGATTCCCCTCTCCGCAAGCCATCCGGAAATCTCCGCGTTCGCGACGACGGTGGCCCCCGTGCGTCCGGCAATCTTCACGGTATCGCCGATATGGTCGCCATGCCCGTGAGTCGCCAGAATGTAGTCCACCTTCCGAAAGTCCGCCTCTTTGAACGGCGTCTGCCCGTTGCCCGTGATGAACGGATCGATCAGAACGGTGTAGTGTCCGCTCTCCATCTGAAACGCCGCGTGTCCCAGAAAAGTCAGCTTCATCATCGTGTTTCCTCCTCCACAGGGATACATTTGATCCTCAGTTCGTCGAGGCGGGCGTGCTCCACGGGATCGGGAGCGCGAGAAAGCAGGCACTGCGCCTTCTGGGTCTTGGGGAAGGCCATAACGTCGCGGATGGAGTGCCCGCCGCACAAAAGCATCGTCAGCCTGTCCACCCCCAGCGCGATCCCGCCGTGGGGCGGCGTGCCGTAGGAAAGGGCGTCGAGGAAAAATCCGAAACGCCTCCGCGCCTCCTCCGCATCGATGCCGAGACAGGCAAAAGCGCCGGCCTGCACCTTCGGGTCGTGGATTCGGATGGAACCCCCGCCCACCTCGTTTCCGTTCAGAACGCAGTCGTAGGCCCGCGCGAGAACCTGTCCCGGCTCCTTCTCCATCAGAGGGACCTGCTCCAGCACCGGCGAGGTGAAGGGATGGTGCACGGCGGACCAGCGATTTTCCTCGTCGTCCCACTCGAACAGCGGGAAATGCGTCACCCACAGGAACTCCCACGCCGCCTCGGCGATCAGCCCCCGCGCCTTCGCCAGCTCCAGGCGCAGTGTGCCGAGAATCGTGCAGGCCTTCAGGCGCGACGCGTCGGCGATCACGAAAAGGGCGTCGCCGTCGCCGAGCCCGGAGATCTCTCCAAGCCGGCGCAGCTCCTCTCCGCTCATGAACTTCACCAGAGGCCCCTTCACCTCCCCATCCCTGAACTGGAAGGCGGCCAGCCCCGAAGCGCCGAGCTTCTTTGCCTTCTCCTCGATCTCCGATATTTCCCTGCGCGAAAGCGACGCTCCGCCGGGAAACGGCAGAGCGCGCACCACGCCGCCGTCCTCCAGCACGCGCCGAAACGCCTCGAACGAGGCGCTCTCATAGACGGGCGCGAGATCGAGCAGTTTTATGGGAATGCGCGTGTCCGGCTTGTCGCTGCCGTAAAGGTCCATGGCGTCCCAATACTTCATACGCAGGAAGGGGGTGGGAACATCCACGTTCAGAATTTCCCTGAAAAGGCCCTTCATGTAGCCCTCGATCAGCGTCATGACGTCCTCTTCCGTGACGTAACTCATCTCCAGGTCGACCTGGGTGAACTCCGGCTGCCGGTCGGCGCGCAGGTCCTCGTCGCGGAAACACCGGACGATCTGGAAATAGCGATCGAACCCGCCGACCATCAAAATCTGCTTGAATAACTGCGGCGACTGCGGCAGAGCGTAGAAGGTTCCCGGGTTGACCCGGCTCGGAACCAGATAATCACGCGCGCCCTCGGGCGTCGCCTTCGTCAGCATGGGCGTCTCGATCTCGATGAACCCGTTTTCCGTCAAATAGTTGCGGGTGAAGGAATACAGCCTGCTGCGGGTGCGCAGATTGTACTGCATCCGCTCGCGGCGCAGGTCCAGATAACGGTAGGTCAGACGCAGGTTTTCGTCGACCCTGTCCGTGCCCTCGCCCACCTCGAACGGAAGGGGCTCCGAGGGGGCGAGCAACAGGAAATCCTCCGCCACGATCTCGACGAACCCCGTCTTCAACGCGGGGTTTTCCGTCCCCTCCGGGCGCTTCGTCACCTTTCCCCGCACCGCGATGCAATACTCGCTGCGGAGATCGCCCGCGCGCGCGTGTACGTCGCCTCCCTCGCCCTCAGGGCCGGAAGCCGGGTTGAAGACGACCTGAACGGGGCCAGCGTAGTCCCAAAGCTCTATAAAAATGATCCCGCCCAAGTCCCGCCTGCGCCGGACCCAGCCGTTAACGCGCACGTCCGTCCCGACCAGTCCGTCGCCGACCTCTCCGCACAGACTCGAGCGCTTCCAGTATTCATTGAAAAATTCGGCCCTCGATGTCTCCCTTGTTTCCTCCGCCCTGACGCCGTTCATCAAAACTCCCCCGTCCAACTCTAAATAATCGTTTATTATAGCAAAGGTTTGGCCAATATCCCCCACAGCTCCTCGTGAGCGTCGGTCCGACACTTTTCCCGAGCTCGGGCCCGGGGTTCCATAAAATGCCCTGCGACGCTCGCCCTGACGCCCGCCCGGGAGAGCCTCGACAGCGCCTCATCGACTTTCTCCGGAGGCAGCACCGCGATCAGCACGCCCGAGGAAATCAGATGCAGCGGATCGAAGCCGATTTTTTCGGCAGCCCGGGCCGTCAGCGGAGAGACGGGAATGTCCTCCATGTTCAGCGATATCCCAAGGCCGCAGGAGTTGCGGACCTCCAGAAGCCCGCCCTCCAGTCCGCCCTCCGTGGGGTCGTGCATGTAACGGGCGAGGTCCCGCAGCAGACGCGCCTCCTTCAAAACCGAAAGGTCGTTCTGCCAGGAGCGCACCTCGTCCAGCTCTTCCCGGCTCAGGAAGGGCAGAAGGTCCGGCCGGTCGTTGGCGATAATCGACATGCCCTCCAGCCCGACGTGTTTCGTGACGAGAAGGGCGTCCCCTTTACAAATTCGGTCGGCGCGCAGATCGCAGCGGGACGAACCCATCATGGTCCCGACGATGACCGGGCGTTCGTAACGGTCCGTCAGCTCCGTGTGTCCACCCACCACCGCGATGCCCAGAGATTCGCACGTGACGTGGACCTCCTCCATAATGCGCCGAATGCACCCGAGGCCGTCTTTCGCCGGGACGATCAGGGTCACGATGAACCACGCGGGATCGCCGCCCTTGCACGCGATATCGTTGGCGTTGATGTGGACCAGCAGGCGTCCCGCGCCCTCGACCGCGCCGACGATGGGGTCGGAGGACGCGACGAGGTACGGAGCGTCGCCCCACCGGATCACGGCCGCGTCCTCCCCCAGGCCGGGACCGACCAGAACCTCCGGCCGCGACGCCCCGAAGTAACGAAGAACGTCGTCCTTCAGGATCTCCGGCGGCAGCTTCCCGACGCTGTTGTATTCGGTCATTGCACTCACTCACCTTCCAATTCCACAACCAATTCCACAATCAATGTCAATAACCTGAGCAAAACCATGGGGCTCCGCCCCTCGACAAAAGCCCCGCAGGGGACTTGTCCCCTGACCCCGTTAATTTTGCTTTGCTTTCGGAGTGCGGGAATAAAGGCAGCCGCAATAGTTCTGGCGATAAAGGCCCAGCGCTTCGCTCATCCTCAAAGAGCGCAGGAAGCCGTCGTTTTTCCGCCATATCCTGTCCTGCCATTCCAGCCCGTGAAAATCGGCCGCCTCCCTGCCCAAACGCGAAATCAGCCCCACGTCCTTGTGAGGGCTGATCGTCAGCGTCGTGCACAGATGCGTGGCGCCCCGCCTCACGCCCTCCCCCGCCGCGGCCCGGAGCTGCAGCGCGAAACACAGCTCGCAGCGCTTTCCCCGCTCCGGTTCGTCCGCCAGCGAAGAAGCCCGCGCAAACCATTTTTCAGGTTCGTAGCGGTCCATCAGAACGCGAATTCCCTCGCGTTCCGCAAGGAACCTCAGAGCGTCCGCGCGCCGCATGTACTCATCCTCCGGGTGAATGTTCGATCCGTAGAAGTAGCCGACAATTTCGTCCCACCCCCCGGCCTTCAGGTCATGCAGGGGAACGGTGGCGTCCGGCGCGCAGCAGATGTGCAGCAACAGGCGTTTTATTATGATTTCTCCCTGAGTTCCACGAAGGATTTCGCTATGCCGGCGGCGTCCAGCTCCATCGCGGCGTAAAGCTCCGGGGATTTTCCGGACCCGGCGTAACCGGTGACGCCCAGCAACCTTATTTTGGCCTGAAGCCCCCGCTGCGCCATCGCGGAGGCCAGAACGGACCCCATTCCGCTCTCCACGTTGTGGTCCTCGACGGTCAGAACGGGGCCCCTGCCGCAGGCCTCGACGAGCGCCTCCTCGTCGACGGCCAGCGGGCTGGTCACGCATCGGACGCCGACCTCGACGCCCTGTTGCGACAGTTTGCTGGCGGCCGCAAGCGCGGGGATCGTCATCGAACCCAGGGCAAAAATCGTTCCATCCCCGCCCTCCCGCACCCTGACGGCCTTCCCGTACTCGAACGCGTAATCTCCCCCAAAGACGGCCCTGCCGGCCTCCATGACCACGGGGACTTTGCTGCGCCCCACGGCGAGGCAGATGCAGCCCGGCGTGCGAAGCATCCACCGCACGGCCCTGTCGGTCTGGTTCGGGTCCGCCGGGACCACGAGCTTCCACCCGAAGAGATTGCGCAGCAGACCCACGTAGTCGATGCACTGATGCGTCATCCCGTCCTCTCCGACGTCGAGGCCGACGTGCGTCAGCACCGTCTTGTTGCCCGCGTGGTTGATGTCGTTCAGGCGCTGCTGGTTAAAGACCTCGTCCACTCCAAAGACGCCGAACTCCGCCCAGACGGACACGACCCCCGCCGCCGCCGCCGCTCCCGAGGCCGTCGCGGTGCAGTGCTCCTGAATGCCGCACTGTATGAAATTTTCGGGACATTCCTTTTTGAAGGCGCCCGTCATCACGGAGGGCGCCAGGTCGCAGTCGAACACCAGAAGAGGAGTCGTGTTCGTCTCCGCGTCCGGGTTTCTGCGGTTGAGACGTCCCACGTCCGCCGCCGCTTTGCCCCACGCGCCGCGGTTGTCGTTTCCGTCCCCTTCGTAGTCGAACGGCATCCCCGTGTCCAGCGTCGGCGCGAAGCAGGAGATCGTCCGTCCCTTTACAGGCGGCGTCCCGCGGCGGTCGAGCGCGCGCTTCAGCATGGCGGGGTCCCCGCCGAGTCCGCGGACGACGGACTCGTAAACCTCGCCCTGCGGGGCCTTGCCGTGATATTCGTGGGTACCCTCCATCGCGCCGCCGTTTTTGCCCATCACCGTGCGGCAGAACAGCACCGTGGGTCTCCCCTGCCGGCCGGCGACGCGCAGGGCCGCGTAAATGTCGCCGAATGAATGCCCGTCGCACTCCGTGACCTGCCAGCCGTCGCTCTCCCAGAGGGCCCTCAGGTTCGCGGGCATGACGTCGCGCAGGTGGCCGGAGATCTGGATGTCGTTCCAGTCGACGAGCCCCACGATGTTCGTCAGATTTTCCTTTACCGCGAGTCGGCGGGCCTCGGCGATCTGCCCCTTGGTCTGCCCGCCGTCGCCCATCAAAACGTAGACGCGTCCGTCATGTCTTCTCGCGCGCTGCGCCAGTGCGAACCCGACCCCTGCGGACAGCCCCTGCCCGAGGTTCCCGCTCCCCCAGTCGATGCCGGGGACGCCGCGCTCCACGTGTCCCTGGAACGGGCTGCCGCACTGCCGAAAGTGCGCCACGGCCTCCTCCGCTTCGAAAAATCCGTGTGCCGCGAGGGCCGCATACGCGCCCGGCGAGGTGTGCCCGTGAGAGACGACGACGTAGTCCCTGTCGAAGGAATCGCAGTTCGCGGGGGTCAGGTCCGCGACGCCGTAGACGGACAGATACATCTCCATGCCGGAGAAGGATCCGCCCGGATGCCCGCTGCCGGCGGCGCTCACCATCGTTACAGCGTCAAGGCGCGCACGTCTCGCGGCGTCGTTCAGGGCCGCGATATGTTCGTCGGAAAGGGCGTCGATGGGAAATTTCCGCAGATCGGGAAGGACCGGGTTCGGCAGAGCAGGGGACATGGCAAAACACTCCTTTGCGAATAAACTCGACATCTCCGCTCATTATAATCCACGGTCTGTGTTCTGAAGGTTCGGGAAAAATTTTTCTGTGTATGGTGGAAATGATGAAATTTGTCTGACGTGAATCAGCCTGCCTGTCCACAAAATCGGCTGAAAAGATTTTACTGGTCGGGACGAGAGGATTCGAACCTCCGACCCCCTGCACCCCATGCAGATGCGCTAGCCAGACTGCGCTACGTCCCGACACAGGAAGTTATTCTACCCGCCTTTTCGTCAAAGGTCAAGAGGCGGGTCGCCAAATCCGCAGGTTGGGGGCAGAGAATCCCTGTAAATCACATCAACACAAGGCTTGTCTGCCTTGAAATTTTCACCCGCCGGGTGAAAGATAAAAGGTCGTTTCCCCTTGACGCGCAGGCACCTGATGAATTTATCCTGTGGATTTGGGTCGCCCAAATTTTATGACTCAAGTTGCTTCAAGGTAAAAAATCGTCCATCACATAAAACGAGAATTCATTTTTTGCGTTTCCCCGCTCCACGGAATTATTCGGATACCTGATGATCGTCCTTTATCGGCACAATCTCAATATACCCGATCAACTTCGCCGAGTAACCGCCCTCTTCATTACCGGCGCTCCTGTGGCGCAGTTCTCGTTGCAGAGCTGGCTCTATGACGTCCGAGAAAATTTCGTTCCGGCTTACCGTCGTCAATTGCGAGGGAGCAGGCAACGCGTTATAAAAATTCTCGAATTGATGTTCTGCAGAAGGTGCTCTCACGCCGTCGCGCTTCACCGCTATGGGCAAAATCATGGAGCGTCTTTCGCAATTGCCTGACGATATCTCGACGGTCCATATGGATAGCAACACGAGTTCGTCCACGTCGCCAGCGACGGATATTCCGATTCCCTCTGGCAGAAAATCACGCCATTCGTTCAATTCTTTTTGAACCAACGGATGATCCAGCCCCATCAGTTCCAATCCTTCGCGGCTCGTTGCTTCATCGCGATCCAGCGTAAAACTGATTTTGTCGAGATGATCGGGGTAAGATAGTTCGTAAACCCCTTCGGTTGTTTTGAGCAATTTTTGACCGCGCTCTGCCAAAGCACACGAAAAGAAATTGACGAGACGTTCCATGCTCGACGAAACATCGGAAAACGGTTTGTAATCGTCCAGGCTGAAACCTTCAAGGTCCTGAAAGAGGTCAAACACCACTTCTCTTGCTTCGTTGGAATTCGAGAGCGCCACTTCGAGTTCCTGGCGGGTACGTTT
The DNA here is from genome assembly GCA_031273365.1 of Synergistaceae bacterium. Lineage (GTDB taxonomy): Bacteria > Synergistota > Synergistia > Synergistales > Aminobacteriaceae > JAISSA01. The sequence continues at coordinate 7,705 of JAISSA010000007.1, read as the reverse complement.
CAGTTCCGGGTCGGATAAGGCGTCCTGGTACAGTCTGTCGTAGTTGAGGCGCTCTGATAACTGCCCCAAGATCTGAGAACGCATATCTTCAGCGATATTGCCCTTTTCGTCCATCTTGCCTACGGTCTTCGCTATTTCATTCAGTTTCTCTTCCAAAAGCAGGAAAATACGACCTTCTATCGTGTTGGACAAAACAAGGTTATAAACCTGCGCGGCGTAACTCTGTCCATATCGGTGGATTCTGCCTATTCGTTGTTCTACGTCCATCGGATTCCAGGGGAGGTCGAAATTGAACAACACATGCGCGAACTGGAGATTGATGCCTTCTCGTCCGGCAGCCGTGCAGACCAGCACTCTCGGGCCCTGCGCACTTTTGAATTTTCGTTCGGCGGCTGTTTTGGCGCCGTGGTCCCCGCCCCGCAGGACGACGACGCCCTGTCCTGGGTACGCCGCTTCAATCTCCCGGGCGATGAGATCGACAGTCCCGAGGTACGTTGCAAATATCACTATTTTTTCGTCGAAATTCCAATTCCACAGGACTCCCAAACCATCGATGAGCTTCTGCGCTTTCGTTTCTCTCTTTGACGGGAAAAACGCGAGCAATTCGTTGATTCTCAACCGCTCTTCCGGGAGGTGATAAGTCACGGCGTCAGAAACGATGTTCTCGCCTCCGGCGGCGGCAAATTCCCCTCCATTCGGGTTGGAGATCGTTTCGAGCGCTCCGTCGTCCAGCTTTTTCAGGATACGATATTTCAGATCGGCGAGGACGCGATCCGTTTCGCTTTGTCCAAGACTGTCGTTCGAAAATCCCCAGTGTTCGCGAATCATGCTTCGCGCTTCATCAGTCAGTTTTTCGCGCCCTTCGATATCGAGAGCCCTGTCTCTCAACAACGCCTCGTACAATGTCAACATCAGCAAACGGCGTTTCAAGGTTCTTTGGACGGCTGCGAAACTCGAAGCGGCGATTTTCTGAAAAATCGCCATCAGAAAACCGAGGATGCGTCCTTTATTGCCCTGCCGGTGCGCCAAATTAAACCCGTCCTCCAGGTATCCGCGTAATTTTTCGTAGAATCGTTTTTCTTCGTCGTTCATCAGAAACGCTTCCGTGTTCACAACCCGCCTGGCGAAGAGCGATGAACCGTCAGGACGGCAGGCGTCCGCCTTTGTACGTCTGAACATCACGGCGTTGAGGCGATGCCGGTTCTCCAGCATATCGCTGACGTCCCTGAAAAGCGTTGGATTCAGCAATTGCGCGATCATCCAGAATTGAAAATGGTTCCCCTGATGCGGCGTGGCGGAAAGCAACAATAAATCCCGCGAGTGATCTTTCAAGGCTTCCGCCAATTTGTAATTCGCCGTTTTGTTGACTTTGGCTCCGGTCTTTGCCGCTGTCAGATGATGCGCTTCGTCGAAAACAACCAAATCCCATCGCGGCGCGTCCTGGATACGCCTGATTCGGGCCGGGCGTTTCAGTGTATCGATACTCGCGATGATACGGTTGTGTTTCGCGAAAGCGTTCGTCTTTCGGTCGGTTATGTCCCCCTCGGAGCCAAAAATTTCGAAATTGAGATTAAATACTTCGTTCAATTCGTGGTGCCAGTTATTCACAAGTCCAGCCGGGACGATGATCAATGCTCGTTCCATTTCGTCTCGGCTGTCGAGTTCTCTCAATATGAGCGCGATTTCTATCGTCTTGCCCAGTCCAACTTCATCGGCGATGAGAAAGCGCCTCGGCGAGACCGTCGCGACGCGGTGAGTCAAAACGACCTGGTGCGGAAGCAAATCGATTTTAGCGGAGGTCAGGGATGTCGCATTCTCCATAACCGGCAGGGCGTTCGCCTCGAAAGAAAGCCACGCTTTCCGCGCACGTCCTTCGTCGCCGGCGGTTCCGTGCAGGATACGTTCAACTCGCGACAGCTGACGATGAACCGTCTCAGTCGGTACCTGCCGTTCCCCTGCCGAAAAGAAAACGCGTAAATATCCTTCACGAGCAGGGGAGAGAACTACGCCTTCGCCGAATTCAAAGTGAACTATTCTGTCCCCGGGACGGAAAATCATTTCTGTTTCGAGATTTGCCATGTCTCTCAGCTTATTCTTCTATGAAACAACCCAATCGACCTGGCAGATGACCTGCCCTCTCCGGAATACAATTCCTTCGGGTATTCGCGGGCTTCGCCCCAAAGGATACGCCCGAAGTCGATTCTGCTTTCGCTGTACGGCGCGCCGCATTTCCAGTTCACCGCGTCCGTCGCCGAAATTTCAAGGCGCTTATCGCCCTGCGGCAGCCAGAAAATCAGGGCCGTTTCCCCCTCATAATGTCCCTGAAACGAAAGCATCGCTTCCTTGATCGTATCGCCAAGCCATGCTTCCGCGTCTTCCGGGCACAGGAGATCCAGCGACCCGTCAAGCCCCGCGACGACAAGAGTGTCGCCTTTGTTGCCCGGCAAATCTTCCGGCCAGTGCCCTGTCGCCTGAATAAACTGACGTATGCTCCATATCTCATTTGCCGCGCAGACAAGATTACGCGCTTCCTCGTCCCAAATCCAACTGATTCCCTTGCTTCGCCAAACGGGATCGTTTAATTTTTTCACGCTTCATCATCCTCGAACAACCGTAATTGCCTGGACCTGGAGTCTTTCTTCTGAGACCACATGTTGAATATCGATATCGCGCGTTCCGCGGCTTTCTTCGAAACCGAATCCGGGCCGTGTTTGTTGAACCATTCGAGCAGGTTTTTCAATGCGGGGTGTGCCTTGAAATTCTCGTTCGCGAGTGTTTCCATCGCGTTGACGCCGCTGCCGTCGAAACAGGCGCCGATAAGAACCAACGCCTGATCCATATCGACCGTCAAACGGTGTTTATGCCGACCGCGCCAATCCTGGGCGAATTCAAGAGGATTCACATGGCGATACGTCCTGTCCCTTTTCGTGCACCAACCGCGCTGCTCGAATTCATCCGGCGTCGTGATCGAGCCTTTGAGATATTTTTGCAACTGATCGCGTTCCATCGAAGAAATGCCGTCGAAGATTCTCAAAAATTGCCTCGTTATCGGCTCGGCGTTCGCGGGCGGGCGCTCTTTGCCCTTGTCGGCGTCCTCGTCGATGAGCAGGTTGATGCCGAGGATCGCGTCCTTTACGGATATCGTGCGTTCCTCGTCGACGTAGACCCTGCCGTAATGCCGCGAAAAGTATTCCAGCGCCTTGCCGCGCCTGATCACTTGCAGGTCAGCCGCCTGCAAACCCTGTTTCGCGTGGTTCTCCAGCATCGCCTGCAACCGGCGAACATCGTTCAGCACTTCACGGCGCATTCGCGCCCAGCTTACGGGCTGAGGTTCTTCCGTGCGTTTACGGCAGACGTGGATGATGTCGAATTCGATTGTTTTGGAGCCAAATTCACCTTCGCCTTTGGTTTCATCAGAACGTATCGGGTAAGTAGCTTCCAAATAAAAACCGGCGTCGAACAATGACTCCAATACGGCTATCCAGGGTTTGTCCTCGCTGTGGTGGAAAGTGAACGCTAAAATTCCTCCAGTCTTTAAAATTCTGTGCGCTTCCTTCCAACACTGTGTGAGAAGACGCTGATAATAACCATCAGGATCTTCCGGTTCTCTGGCCTTATTAGCGACCGCTTCAAGAGATTTCGGCGTGTATTCGGCGTTGAAGTATTCGGGGTATTTATCCTTCAATGCCAGACGAAGCCATACGTAAAAGAAATCCGAAAGCTCGGAATAATGCAAAAGACCGCCGAACGGAGGATCGGTTATGACTAAATCCAGGCTGCCCGTCACGATAGAAGAAAGCTCAGTCGATGATCCTTGAAATATATCAGCACCATTAAGTGAATCGCCTGGGAAAACTTTTTCGCTCTTTCCGGAAATCTCTCCGGCCAGGACCTTGTCGTATTGTTTCAGAGCCTCAGCACTGACAGCTTCCCAGGGGTGAATTGTCCACTGTTGACCTTCTTCAATGCCTTCAACGCAAGAATTCCAATTACCACGGCCCAAACAAGGAAAAACACTGTTCTCTATAACATTATTTTTGGAATGATAATTGTTATTACTCATGTGCGGAACGAGTTTATCGTATTCTCTGTCCCAAAAACAAAAAGAATTTTGGTTTCTTAGATATTGCTGAAAAGCGCCAAGAACATATTCACGGACATTCCACTCATAACGTCCAACGTTTACGATTGCCTTCAATAATTGTGTAAGCACCAATAATTGACGGGGATTGAACATCGTCCACCAGTGAGCGAATCCATGACCTGTCCTTATATCTCCATTTGCAATTCCTGTCATAAACCCATAAGGAACAGCAGAGAGCGGCCAATAACCCGAGAGATCCCCATCTTTACGTTCCTGCCATTCTTCAACAGCCTTACCATATTGGCGAGCCAATTTTGCGTTGAATGGCAGAAAATATCGACCACCATAAGATATTTTGGCCTCATTGCGTTTTGGCGAGTGACATTGAACGGCATAGGCGGCCATTGGGCCTGTTTTGTGCGTAGCTTTTACGGTTTCAAGAACATCCTGTTCCGTTCCGCACTCGCTGCACACATAATGCGATTTACGCGGGACAGTGCCAACGCCCGTTTTAAAAGTTACCCCCGTCTCCGGACAGGTCACTTCCTCCGGCAGTTCGCCCCGTACCTCAAGCAGGCGAATCTTCGATGCGCGCTCCTGATCCCAGCGCGCCGTGGATTCCGCGTCGTCCTGTGCCGAACCGCCGAACGGCCTGCCTTCGGTGTCCTGATTCGAACTTCCTTTGAGCCAGTCAGGATGAACCAGTAACGTGAACTGTACTTTTTTGTTTTTGCCCCTGTCCAAATCCACGGGTTCTGAATGTCCGCAATGAGGACATACCGCGCCCTTCCGGCGGTCGATGACAGAAAACGGTTTTTCCGCAGGCGCTATGTATATAGGAACATCAGGCGCCATGCGGACTTCACTTTCTTCGATATCGTATTCTCCGCCGCATTCCCCGCATTTATGGGGCCAATGTTTTACGGAAAGCGTTTTGACGGCCATGACAGGGCTCGTCATTATCGGAGTGCGGTGTCCGCAGCCCGTCACCTGGCAAGGGCCGTGCTTCGCCCAAAACGTGTAGATGATTTCCGGTCCTTCATATTTATATTCCCTGCGCTGCTCCATCGTGAGAGCGAGAGGGTCGAAATCCTCCGGCATCACGTGTCCGTCGGGTATATGCGTCCACGTGCCTTTTTCTCCGTGAGGGCCGTCGCAACAGTAATACGGCATGATCTGGGGTTTGACCTCCGCTTCGATATCGGCGAGGAGCCTTTTTACTTCCTCGATGTCCACTTTGGCGAATTCCTGTTTCACAACGAACCACGCGACGGGGTTCAGGTCGTTGCCGGTCATTTGCATCCCGAGGCGGGAGCCTTCCACGAGCGTCGTTCCGCCGCCCATGAAGATATCGGCGACCTTGAGCTTTTTGAAAGCGCCCTTTTTCTGATGGTTCGCGTAGTAATTATCCCAGACGAGCTTCGCGGCGTGTGATGCGTCGTCCGGCGCTTTCGCGACGGCGGCGATCAGAAGCGCGCGAAACACGCTGGAGCGGCGGCGAGCCCACCATTTCGACATCTGGTATATCGGTTTGCCCGCGTTCCCCTCTATTACGGCAACCTGATTGACGGACAATATCGGAAAATCCACCTCAAGGCAGGTCCTGGGGCGATTCGGATCGCCGAAATCCACGGTCTCCAGAGCGACAGGTTTCCCGGCACCGACGGCTTTCGCCACCCGCGCAGCAAGCAACTCTTTTTTCGTCATTTCCCGGCCTCTGATTGACTCAACTCGACAAACGGCGACAGCACTTCGAGAAGCGATAGTCCCCCATGAGTCAGGACAGGATAACCACCCTGACTCTTCCATTTTCTCCGTCCGAGCACCATGAGGCGCGAGCCGCTTATCCCTTCCATCCGCAGGGCGACCGGAGGCGCGTAAGGGGCAATCTCTTTATCGTCCTGCGAGTTGCGGCCGCTGGAAAACTTCTCTTTCAGGAACCCGCCGACTCCGCTGTCCGAGTCGGAAAAATGTCCCGTAAAAGCGTACCCGTGGTCGGAGGTAATGACGAGCCTTCGTCCTGTCGCGAGCCTGCCGGCGAACTCCCAAAAATCGTCGCTCTCAAAATTGGCCTCCGCATCCTGCGTGACGTCGACAAGTCCATGCCCCGCCCCTGACGATTCGTGAATTTTATCGTCCGGCCAATGATGCCAGAATATCCAGTTTTTCGATGCGTCGACGAGCCTGGCGCAGTCGGACCAGGGAAAATCTACGCTCTCCGTGCGGACATCCGGGAAATAATCGCTCCTGCCGCCTTTGTTCTGTAATTGACTTCTAAACGAAAATCCCAGCGCCCTGGCAAATTCGCTCGTTTCACCGGGTAGTTCGGAAGCGGAGGCATCTGAAAAATGAACGTCGAAACCGTGTTCTTCAGCTCCTTTAAGTAATAGCGGCAGTTCTCGGAGCGACAGCCCGTCCAGAATCAGTATCGCTTTCGCGTCATAAGGTTCATTCCACCATTTTCTCAAACGGTCGGATGTCCGTTCGACGACGCGCCCGAACTCGTACCACAAATCCCAGCCGACGGAGGATAAAAAGTGATCGAGGCCCCCGATTTCACGGTCTCGCTTCATAATTTCGTCCGAAGCATTCCCTTCGGCGAGGGGTTTTGACATTACCGAAACGGTTTCGTCGATTAGAATGCGCCATGCTTCTTTTGCGGGTCGTTGGGTAAGATCTCGCAAAATCCAGGCATCAACGGGCATTAGCTCTCCTCCTTTTCGAGACTGAGCGCGAACGCCATTCCATCGGGCAGTTTTTTGAGCAGATCTTTAAGCTGCGCGCCGTTGGCTTCGGTCACTTTTATAGAGATTTCATGGATCTTCGTGGCAGGGCCGATATTCCATTCCTCGATTTTGCCGACGAGGTTTAAAGGCGAAGTATGAGGATTGTTCAGCGAAATCCGGGCACGCGTCGGCTGAGGGGGCGTGTATATCGCTGTGCTGCCCGGTAAATTGTCCGAAGGAGGCGTCGATGGCTCGTTATTGCCCGGCAAACCGGCGTTGCCGCCGAAAGGGAGTTCTGTCGGCGCGGCCCCGCCCGTCGAGGGCGCCGATGAAGGCTCCATGAGGATGACTTCGTCGAGTTGATGACCGCCGAAAGGTAACTCTCCCCTTATTCGCGTCCACGCCTCTTCGGAAGTTTCTCCGGGTTTTCGCTGTAAAAATCTCTGACCTCGCACATTGATCGCGATCCTGCCCTTTGCGCAAACGCGCAGGATTTTCTCTTTTACGGAGTTTTCTCCGAGCCACGGAATACATTCGTGACCGGAAGGGCGCGGCTCTTTCAATTCGGCGAGCAATTTACCCACGCTGCCGCCTTTCTTCGCGGTTTCAAAAACGATTTCTTCAAACTCTTCGTTGACGAACAGATTATCCGTGATGATTTTTTCTATTTCGTCGATCAACTGAGCGCCTTCTTTGGATAGATGTTCCACACAGAACGAGGATTGGCCGGGGTTTCCAAACGTAAATCCCCAAGAAATTATAAGTATGTCAGTAGACCACTGCTGTCAACTTAAGGAATTAGGATTATGGATATGCATAACAGTGATTAGTTTGTATAACTTTTAAATTGACAAATGTGATTTTCGCGCTAAATTTTAAGAACCCATCTATTAGA
>JAISSA010000003.1 GCA_031273365.1 Synergistaceae bacterium | reverse complement strand
CGGGACGAGAAAAATCAGGGCCGGGGTCAGGAAAATAATCCTCTCCCCTTTCCCGGGGAAGCGGTGAACCGCCTCCATCCGAAATACCGGGCCGTTCTGCGGGCGCTGCCGGAACGCGGGACGTGGAGCGCGGATGAATGGTCGGCTCTCGCGCGACGTCACGGCTTCATGCCCAACGCCCTGCTCGAGGAGCTCAACACCTGGGGGGAGGAGACGCTGGGCGATTTTTTGCTCCTCGACGAAGACGGCGATCTTGTTTTGAACGCTTACCCCGCAGGGGACATGTGAAAACTCCGGATTCTGAACGCATGGCTATACAACGCAATGTGGCGTAAAGGGAAGGCATACTTTATAATGAACTTCATGTTTTTTTAATTCCAGAGATGGATCGGACATTCGACCCGGATCGAAAGGGGCGGCGAAGTTGAAGTCTGCTGTGTGTGTAACCGCCGAAATGGACGACATGGAAAAGGCGGCGGAGGAACTTGCCTCCGGAGCGCTGAAGGAGTTCCCGCTGCTTTCCCGGAGCGTCGGGGTGCTGTTCTGCGATTTCGAGATGGATCATGGGGCGCTTCTTGCCGCTCTCGGGAAGAAACTTCCGATAGATATTGTGGGGTGCACGACGGTGGCGTCTCTGGAGGGGAAAAACGGCTTTCTGGAGATGAGCGCCATGCTGATGGTGATGACGGCGGACGACGTTCAATTCGTCGTGGCGCTTTCCGACCCGTTCACCCCGGAGAACGTGAGGGAAGAGATCGAAAAAACGTATCGAAGGGGCGTCGAGGCCCTGGCGCAGCCCGTGAAGCTCGCCCTTGCCTTCCCGGCCTACAACCTCGACATCACGCTGGACGAGTATCCGGAGACGCTGGGTGAAATTGTGGAGGACGTCCCCCTTTTCGGAGGGCTTCCGGCGTCCGGTTCGGGCAGCGGCGTCAATGGAATCCTGGCCGGGGGCCGGGTCCACACCGACCGGCTGGTCTTTGTTCTGATGGGCGGGAACGTTCGGCCGCTTTTTTCGGTCCGCAACGTTCTGAGCGATCAGACGGAGCAGAAGCGGCCCGTCACCCGCGCCGACCGCAACACGGTGTACTCCGTGGGCGACGTTTCCTTTGTGGAATATCTGCGCCGTTTTGGGCTGCCGGTGGAGAAGATGGCGGCGGAGCCCGGCTCGACGTCGTTCGTCACCAACCCTCTGGTGGTCGAGATGGCGGAGAGCAGGCAGGACGACGGGATCCCCTACGTTCGGACCCTCCACAAAATCGATCTGGAAAACGGCTCCGGCACGGCGATCGGTAAAATTCCCGAGGGCGCGGTGATATCCGTGGCGGTGATGAAACGAAGGGACGTCGAGGTCTCCACCCACGAGGCGCTGCTGCACCTGCTGGGTCAGATCGAGGCGGGGGGGGAGGATTACGAATATTCGACGATTCTGTGCGTCTCCTGCATCGGACGCTATATGGTCATGGGCAGCGAGCGGGATGGAGAGGGCCGGGCGATATCCCGGGCCGTTCCGAAGGGCCTGAACCTGTCCGGTTTTTACGGTTACGGCGAGCTGTGTCCGACGTCGGTGCGGAATGGCAGGGTACTCAACAGGGCTCACAACGAATCCATAGTCTTCTGTGCCCTGTAGCGGCTCCTGTTTTGCGGCGCTTCACACAGACGACAGCGGTGTTGGACCAGGGAGGCAAAGAGTGGATTTTGCGGTTGAGGACGATTTTATCGATGTGAGGAACCCCGACGCGGACCTGGAACAGAAAAGCCCGGAGGCCCTGCGCGCGGAGCTTCGCGCGCTGAGGCGGCGGCACAGGCGACGGGAACAGGACTACAGACATCTGGAGCTCATGTACGAAACGGCCGAGCTCCTGCGCGATTTCAACGAGGCGGAAAAGGACCTGCAATCCCTTTACAATCGGCTGCTGCTCGAGGCATGCCCCGACATCATCGTGGTGCTGGACAGGAACATGCGGTTCGTGATCGGCGCCGATGCGCTGGTGCGCCATCTGGGTTACTCCGATCCGCGGGAGATGATGAACCTCCCCTTTCAGGAGCTTTTTTCCCGCAAGCTGACGCCGGAGTGGGTGGAGGGATGCCTTGCGAACTGCCGCAGGGTTTTTGACGCCGCCGTGCCGATGCACTACAACGACAGGATGTTCTATCTGGATGGCGGCGTTCTGCACGTTCACGCCAACATTTCGCCGGCCATCGACAGGGACGGGAAACGTCAGGGCGTCGTTCTCGTGCTGCACGACGTCACCGAGCTCGTTGACGCCAGAGACCGGGCGGAAAAGGCGGTTCAGGCCAAGGACACCTTTCTGGCGAACATGAGCCACGAGATACGCACGCCCATGAACGCGATCAAGGGCATGAGCGACCTTCTTCTGCTGATGTCGCTGGACGAGGTTCAGCGGGGTTACGTCCGCAACATCCTCGGGGCGACGGATTCGCTGTTGAACATCATCGACGATATCCTGGATTTCTCGAAGATCAGCGCGGACAGACTGGAAATTACCGAGGCCCCCTACGACGTCGGCTCGCTGATCTCCGACGTGTCCGGCATCACCAACCTCAGGGCCTCCGAGCGGGGGATCGATTTCGTGACGAACATCGACCCCGTCATCCCCTCCATGCTTTCGGGCGACGCCGTGCGCGTCAAGCAGGTGCTGCTCAACCTGCTCGGCAACGCGATCAAATTCACGCGGCAGGGCTGCGTCGGCCTCACGATCGAGTGTCGAAAACGCACCGACGCCGACGACGATCTCTATCCCGATCCCGATTTTGACGTCATGCTCCTGTTTCGCGTGGAGGACAGCGGCATCGGCATTCCGGCGGAGGACCTTCCGGGGCTTTTCGACCCCTTCACGCAGGCGGACCGGCAGCGCAGCCACGGGCAGGGCGGCACCGGCCTGGGGCTTGCCATCAGCCGACGCCTCGTGGAACTGATGAAGGGACGCATCAGCGTGACAAGCACCTGTGGCGTCGGCAGCGTTTTTTCCTTTGAGATCCCCCAAAAGACGCTGGGAGCGGGGCCTCTTGCCGTCGTCGACGATCCCGACAAAAAACGGGTATTGTGCCTTATGGACGGGAGCCGTGGCGACGCGTGCGCCGACATGCTGCAGCGTTTGTTCGTTCCCGCCGAACTTTGCCGCAACGAGGCGGAGTTTGCGGCGGCGGTGGCCCGGTCCAATTTCACCCACGTGATCTACCGCCATGCCTTCGGGGCCCTGATGATGGATCGTTACGCCCCATGGCGCTTCGGCGCCGCCATCATCGCGGTCAAAAACATGAAGTTTGCCGCGCAGCAGCACACGAGACCCGGCATCGAGGTGCTTTTCGAGCCCGTTCTGGTCTTCGCGCTGGCCCGCGCGCTGAATAAAACGGACGCGGGGGTCTCCGTCGAGGCGGACGGAGCTCCCGGCGAGTTCAGAGTGGAGGGCGCCAACGTTCTGATCGTGGACGACAACAAGGTCAACCTGCTGGTGGCCGAGGAGCTTCTGCGCTATTACGGGATTGACGCGGACGTGGCCGAAAGCGGGGCGGAGGCCCTGGAAAAGCTGAAGGCAAAACCATACGACCTTGTTTTTATGGATCACATGATGCCCGAGATGGACGGCATCGAGGTGACGCACCGCATCCGCGGGATGGGAGGAGCCTGTGCGACCATGCCGGTCGTCGCCCTGACGGCCAATGCCGTCGCCGGAATGAGAGAGCTTTTTCTGGAGAACTCCCTGAACGATTTTATCAGCAAGCCCATCGAGATCGACGAGCTGAACCGGGTGCTGCGCGCATGGCTTCCCCAGGACCGGATCGTCTTCGAGGAAAAAGAGACGCCGGCGGCCGTTCAGGAGGCGAAAACGGATGAAGAGGGCGTCCTCCACGACCTGGCCGTGGCGATGAACGACGAGCTGGAGGTCGCGCGCGCCGTCGAGGTCGTGGGAGGATCGCAGGACATCTATATGAACGTGCTGAAGGTCTTTTCCCGTAATCTTTCGGGGCAGCTCGCCCTTATGGAAACGCATGTGCAGACGTCGGAGTGGGAGTCCTTCCGAATCGAGGTGCACGGGATGAAGAGCGCGCTTGCCAATATCGGAGGGCGTCGTCTGTCGCTGGAGGCGAGGTCGCTGGAGCTGGCCGCCCAGGAGGGGCGCATCGATTATGTGCAGTCTCACGCGGGGGACTTTTTCAGGGCGCTCTCGAAAATGGGAGAAAATCTGGAAAACGCGCTGAAGGCCGTTCAGCCCTCCGTGCCCGTCGAAAAACCGCCCGCCTCGACGGAGGATGCCGGGAAAATCGGAGAGAGGCTGCAGGAGGTGAATCGGCTTCTGGAAACGCTGGAACACGATGCGGCGATGGAAAATCTGGAAAATCTGCTGACCTGCAGCTACGGCGCCGAGATGGACGATCGCCTGTGCAGGATTCGGGAGGCCCTCGAATCCTACGATTATGACGCGGCGTCGCGGATTATCCAGGAAGCCGCAGAGATTTAGGCCGGAGTTCCTGTTTGGAAGGGAGTCTCAGGATGCAGGAGAATATTTTGAAAAGCGAAATGCAGGAACCTGCGGTGAAGGTCGCGGCCGCGCCGCTGGAGCTTCTTAACAGTATTTTGATCGTGGATGACGACGTTACGAACCTGCGTCTGTTACAGGAGATTCTCAAAAAGGAGTATAAAGTTTACGCCGCCCCGTCCGGAGAGCGGGCGCTTCTGTTTCTGCAAAAGCAGTTGCCGGACCTGATTCTCCTGGACGTCGAGATGCCGGGCATGAGCGGATATGAGCTGATCGCCCGCCTCAAGGCGGACGGGAAGCTGCGGGACATCCCCGTCATCTTCCTGACGGCGCAGGAGGGGCGGGACAAGGAAGAGCAGGCCTTCAGGCTGGGGGCGGTCGACTACATCCTGAAACCCATCTCGTCGGGCGTCGTCATGGCGCGCGTGGGGCTGCACATGCAGCTCGAGACCTACAAAAGACGTCTGGAACAGCTGGTCGAACACAAGACGTACCAGCTTCAGAAGGCCCAGGATTCCATACTGGACATTCTGGCCAACATCACGGCCTTTCGCGACAGCGACACGGGATGGCATATCGAGCGGACCACGCTGTACTCCAAGGTGATCGTCGAAAACATCCTCGCTCAGGACCATCCGCACTACCAGATCAGCGAGGACTACGCCAACCATATCGTGAAGTCGGCCAAGCTGCACGACATCGGCAAGGTGGCGGTGCCGGACAGCATCCTTCTGAAACCGGCCCGGCTCTCGATGGGGGAGTTTCAGCTGATCAAACAGCACACCACCTACGGGGCCCAGATGATCGACGACGCCATCGCCGACCTGGGCGACGATTCGTCGTTTCTTCACGTGGCGCGGGAGATCGTCATATCCCATCACGAGTGGTGGAACGGAACGGGATACCCGAACGGCCTCTTTGGGGACGCCATTCCCATCGCCGGACGCGTTATGGCCATCGCCGACGTTTACGATTCCCTTCGTTCCCACCGGCCCTACAAGATGCCCATGTCCCACGAAGAAACGCTCGGCATCATGAGAAAAGAAACGGGCACGCACTTCGATCCCGTGCTGATGTACATGACCGAGAGCGTCTTCCACTCCTTCCAGAGCATCGCCACGGAGTATCACGACGATGAAAGAAACGACGGAGGCATGATGCTGTAGGAGCATTAAGAATTGAAGGCTGAAGAGCTTCGGCCTGCGTAACAACCGCGGAAAAAATACGGAAAAGCTTTGGGAGAGCCAACCTTTAACGGGATTGGCTCTTGTTGTTATCCGGACCCTGAACCAGGATCTGAGAACCAGATCTGAACGATTGCCGGAGGCCATACGGTTGCTTCCGGTAAAGACGACAGGAGGAGGTTCAGAGAATGAAAAAGCCGGGAGAAATTCTCATGCGGCAGGAGCCCTTTCAGGAAGCGGTCATGGGGAACTTCGCGCTGGCCCGCGCCATGATCGAGTCGGGAGTGAGGGTCATTACGTCGTATCCGGGGTCTCCAACGCCGGAAATCGCCACGGCGCTCACGTCGGTTCCCAGGGAGGAAAGGCCCTTTTATTTCGAGTTTTCGGTCAACGAGAAGGTCGCCGCCGAGGTGGCCTTCGGGGCATCCGTCAACGGACGTCTGTCCTGCGTTTTTTTCAAGAGCGTGGGCGTCAACGTCGCCTCGGATTCTCTGGTGCAGCTTCCCATGATGGAGCTGATCGGCGGCCTGGTCGTCGTCTTCGGAGACGATCCCGGGGCCAACAGCTCGCAAAACGAACAGGACAATCGGCATTTCGCGCGTATGGCCATGCTGCCGATGCTGGAGCCGTCTTCGCCCTCGGAGGCCTATACGATGTTTCTGGAGGCCGTGCGGCTGTCCCGGGAAAAACACATGCCGATCGCGCTGCGGATGGCCACCCATACCTGCCACGCCAAAGAGCTCGTCTCTTTTGGAAAGCGTCCGCCCGTCGAGACGGAAAAAATTCCCCGTTTCAGCGTCGAAAACGGGCCCTACATTCCGCTGGCCAAAGACGTGATGGCCCTGAAGCGCAGAGCCCTGCGCAAGCTGGAGGATTTTCGGGCCTGCGCGGAACGGTCTTCCTTCAATAAGCTGTATCCGGGTGATAAAACGCAGCCGGGTCAGGAACGCCGCGGCGTCATCGTGAGCGGCCTGCCCGGGGCCACTTTGCTGGATTTGCTGGACGAGAGCCCGGCCCGGCCCGGCGTGCTGCATCTGGGCGTGGTGCATCCCGTTCCGAAGGATCGAATCGCGGAGTTTCTCCGGGAAAACGACGAGGTCCGGGTGATCGAGGAGCTGGATAATTTCCTCGAGCTCGAGGTCAGGGCTCTGGCGAACGAACGCGGCATCGGCACGAAAATTCGGGGAAAAACGGACGTCGAGGACTGGATCGGCGAGTACCTTCCCGACCGGATCGCCGAAATTCTCAACCGCACGTGGAACGGCGTCGTGCCCGCGCCCGCAGCCCGAACCTCGTCGCAGCAGCCGCGCCCGCCGCAGTTGTGTCCGGGCTGCGGACACCGCTCGGCCTTTTACGCCATTGCGAAGGCGCTCGAGGGAAGCGCGATCACCGTTGCCGACATCGGGTGTCACACGCTCGGCTATCTTCCCCCCTGCAGGATGGGCGAGGTGCTGCTCTCCATGGGGCACTGTTCCGGGACCGCCTCGGGGCTCGCCCTTCTGAACGACGAAAAGCCCGTCGTGGCTTTTCTGGGGGACTCCACGTTTTTCCACGCGGGGATACCCGGCATCATCAACGCGCTCTTCAACGGACACAACTTTATTCTCGTCGTCATGGAAAACGGGACGACGGCCATGACCGGACATCAGGACCATCCGGGCAGCGGAGGAGGACCCAACGACCCCGCCGAGGCCATCCCTCTGAAGCGGGTGCTCGAGGGGCTCGGCGTCCGCTGGATTCGCGAAGTCGATACCTACAGCCAGGCGAAACTGACCGCAATGATCAGGGAAGCCGTTGAAGCCAGAGGCTTCAGGGTCGTCATCGCACGGCATCCCTGTATGCTGAAAGCGACGAAGGAGGCCATGCGCCGGCCCGGTTACGAGAAAAAACACGTTGAAATCGGGCAAAAATGCACGCGGATTCAGGAGTGCATCGGAAAATTCGGCTGTCCTTCCTTTCAGCGCGATTCTGACGGGAGCATCGTCGTGAATCCGGAACTTTGCATCGGCGACGGGTCCTGCGTGCAGACCTGCCCGGCCCGCGCCATTTCCCTGAGCAGGAGTTCAAAAGGAGATGGAAAGCAATGAGCGGCAGACCTTTCAATATTTATATCAGCGGCGTTGGCGGTCAGGGAATCGGGTTGCTGGCGGAAAGCCTTCTGGGCGCGACGACGGCGGCCGGGGTCCGCGCCATGGGCGTGGACACGCACGGACTGGCCCAGCGTGGGGGACTTGTGGAGTCGTACCTTCGCATCGGCGACGTGCGGAGCCCCCTTTTCGGCAGGGGGCTGGCCGATCTCGCCATCTGCCTTGAGCTCACCGAAGCCGTCAGAGCGGCCGATCTGTGGGTGCGCAAAGGGGGAACGGTGGTCTGTTACGATACTGTGTGGCAGTCTCTGCCCGCGCGGATGGGAGACGAGGCCGCCGCCGACGGAGAAAAGCTGTCCGAGGCGTGCGCCAGGATGGAGGTAAAATGCCACGTCGTCCGCAGGGAACTTCCGGACGTTCGTATGCAGAACGTCGCGCTGCTGGGAAAAATTGCCGCCGAGAAACTGATTCCCGGATTGGAGCGCGAACACTACGA
>JAISSA010000258.1 GCA_031273365.1 Synergistaceae bacterium | reverse complement strand
TCGCTCGCCGGGCCGTGAACGTGAATTTCTCCCACCTCCAAAACGTAGCCGTAATCGGCGATCTTCAATGTCTGCAGGGCGTTTTGCTCCACGATAACCACCGTGACGCCCTCTTTCCTGATCGCGCCGATAATGGCGAAAATGTCGCGAACCACGAGCGGCGCGAGGCCCAGGGACGGTTCATCGAGCAGCATGACCTTCGGGTTCGCCATAATCGCGCGGGCAATGGCCAGCATCTGCAGCTCTCCGCCCGAAAGGGTGTAGCTCATCTGACTCTTTCGCTCCTTCAGACGGGGGAAATAATGGTAGCAGCGCTCGAAACAGTCGCTGATCACCCGTTTATCGCGCAGAGTGAAAGCGCCGACCTTCAGGTTTTCCTCCACCGTCAGGTCGCCGAAGATCTGCCTTCCCTCGGGCGACTGGGCGACGCCCAGCCCCGCGATTTTCTCGGCGTCCATGTTGGTGATGTCGCGGCCGAAGCAGACGATTCGACCGGCGGCGGCCGGCTCCAGCCCGGAGACCGTGCGCAGCGTGGAGGTTTTACCGGCCCCGTTGGCCCCCAGAATCGCGACGACCTGCCCCTCCGGAACGTCGATGTCGATGCCCTTGACGGCCTCGATCGCGCCGTAACGCACTTTCAGGTTCTTTATGCTCAGGGCAATTCCGCTCATGCCTCCTCCTCCCCGAGGTAAGCCTCCTGCACCAGTCTGTTGCGCCTGATTTCCCCGGGGACGTCGCAGGCCAGGAACTTCCCGAAAGAAATAGCGCAAATCCTGTCGCATACGCCCATCACGAGGCGCATGTCATGCTCCACTAAAAGAATCGTACAGTCGTATTCGTTGCGTATCTGGCGAATCGTCCCGGTCAGGTTCTGCGTTTCGGTGTCGTTCAACCCGGCGGCCGGTTCGTCCAGAATGATAAGGCGGGGATTCGCCATCAGGGTGCGCGCGAGCTCCACCTTTTTCAGGACGCCGTAGGGCTGCCCGCCGGCGAGGAGGTCCCTGCGGTTCGATATGCCCAGAAAGTCCAGCACATCCTCGGCCTTCTTCCGGAAAAACCTCTCCTCCCGCCGCGCCCGCGGCAGTTTGAAGGCCTGCTCGAAAATCGTGGCCCTGAAGTCGATATGCGCGCCGATGAGAACGTTTTCGAGCAGCGACAACTCCTGGATGACCTCGACGTTCTGGAAGGTGCGCACCAGCCCCAGCCCGATGACGCTGTGCACGGGACGCCCCACCAGATTGACCACCCCGTCGCGGGAGCGGAAGAAAACGTTGCCCTCGTCAGGTCTGTAGAACTGCGTGATGCAGTTGAAGACGGTGGTCTTGCCCGCGCCGTTCGGGCCGATGAGGCCGAAAATCTCCTTTTCCCTTACGGCGAACGTCAGGTCGTCCACGGCCCTGAGGCCGCCAAAGCTGATGGACAGGCGTTCCACTCTCAGCGCATCTCCGTCCGGGAGAGTGCGGGTGCTCGTCTCAGGGGCCAGGCTCAGGTCCATAAGCGGATCCACCATGCCTATACAGCCTCCTTTCCGGCCGGAGGAAGCTTTTTCTTTTTCATCGCCGGTATCGACAGCCACAGTCCCGAGATGCCCTGCGGAGCGAACATGATGACGACGATGATCAGAAGGCCGTTGAAGATGTAGGGAAGGCCGTTGATTGCACCGACGACCGGGAGTTTCTTGAGAATGAGGTCCGGCACCGCCCAGACCACGAAGGTGCCGACAACCGTGCCGTAAATGGACCGCAGCCCGCCGATGACCACCGCCGCCAGCACGTACAGGGAAAGGTTCAGGTTCCATACCGAAGGATAGGAAAACTTGACGAAGTACACGTACAGCACGCCCGACAGCGCGGAATACGCCGTGGCCAGAGAAAAAGCGATGAGACGATATTGAAGCAGATTGACGCCCATCGCCTGAGCGGCCACCTCGCTGCCCCGCATCGCGTGCAGCGCGCGTCCCTTCTGGCCGTTCACGAAACTGTGCGTGAGCATCATCACCAGCGTAAGCACCACCACCAGCATGAGATAGGTGGAACTGCGGTTGAACGCGTGCCCGAAGAGAACGGGATAGGAGACGCTCTTGCCCTGCATTCCGCCGGTGATGGAGTCCGCCTGCTCGAAGCTTTTCAGCAGGATTTCGGACACGCACAGCGTGGCGATGGCCAGATAGATGCCCTCGATCCGCAGCGAGATGAGCCCGATAAGGAGGCCGATGAGAGTGGGAATGAGAACGGCCGTCGCCAGCGCCGCCCAGAAGGACATGCCCATATCCTTCGAGACGTAGGCGGCGATGTACGAGCCCAGCCCCATAAAACCGGCCGTGCCCAGCGATATCAGGCCCGAATAGCCCAACAGCAGATTCAGGCCCAGGGCCGCCACCGCGTACACCAGCACGTTGCCGATATAGTTCAGAGTGCTGCTTTTCATCAGCCCCAGACCGGAGAACAGCGGCAACGTGGCGATGAGCAGGCCGAAGAGGATGAAACGCGGGTAAGCGCTGTGAAACAAAGCCGCCGCGAGGTTCGGCCCGCCGTTCGAAGAGGACGGGGACGAGTCGTTCATCAAAGCACACCTCCCTTAAACTTTTTTGACGAACTTCCTGCCGATGAGCCCGTTCGGGCGGAAGATGAGGAAGATCAGAATGAACAGGTACATAATCTGCTCGCCCCATATGGAGCTGACGTAGTACACGAGGAAGTTGCGCCCCACGCCGATGATGTAGGCCCCGAGCACCGGGCCGTAGAAGGTCTGAAATCCGCCGAGCACGCATCCGAACAGGGCGTTCACCTGCACGGCGTCCATCAGCGAGGTGGTCACCGTCGTGGTGGGAGCTATCATCACGCCCGACAGACAGCCCAGCACTCCGGCCAGCGCCCACGCCGCCAGAGTCACCAGACCCGTGGGGACCCCCATCAGACGGGCCGTGGACTCGTTCGAGGCCGTGGTGCGCACGGCCAGTCCCATTTTGGTTTTCTGCAGCACGTAGAATAAAATCCCCATCAGCACCAGACCCAGGCTGATGTTCAGGATGGCGTTGTAGGAGATGGAGGCCCTCCCCAGTCCGATGTCGCCGCTTTGAATGAAGCGGGGCAGCGACAGCGGGTCCACGCCGAACAACATCGGCGCGAGGCCAAGGAAAACCATGATGAGCCCCAGCGTGATGATCTGTTTGGCCAGGGACGACACCCTTTTGGCGCGACGGATGATGAGGAAGTCCACCAGAAAGCCGATCCCCACGGCGGCGGCGACGCCGCACAGGACGGACGCCCACAGCGGCAGACGGAAAGACGTAAACATGTAAGTGACCACAAAAGTATTGAACATCCCGAGAGAACCCTGCGCGAAATGTACGATATTGCTGGTGCGGTAGATGATAATGATGCCCAGTGCCGCGAGGGCGTACACACTGCCGGTTTCCAGGCTGCGCATGAACAATTGCAGGACGGTGCCTAACTCGTTGCTCACAATACCCTCCCCCAAATGAAATTTTTCATCGCTGACCCACAACGCTCTGTCCGCAAAGCCCCTTAACATATGACGCTTTTGTCATTATTTCCTCCCTTCACGCACAAATTATTTCTGAAATTCTTTACAACGCTGCAATGGAATTTGGAAGTATAGATGCCATTATAGCGAAGTTTTCCTGCTTTGCAATAGCATCGTCACTTTTCGTTGAAATCCTGATTTCCCTCTGCTATACTTCACCGCAGAAATATGACAAGCATGTCATTTATGGCTTCAGCTTTTCGGATACACGACCTCATATACTATTTAGAAAGGGGATTTTGCGGAGTGGAAAAGGAGAATGTCGGCATTCTTGGTTACGGACTGTATCTGCCCGGGCGGATCATGACCGCGAAGGAGATATCGGAGGCGACGAAGGGCGTATGGAGCGAAAGCGCCGTGGTGGAGAAGCTGGGTATCGTAAAAAAGACGATCCCCGGGCCGGACGACGGCACTCAGGAGATGGGCGCGCGCGCCGCGCAGGACGCGCTGGAACGCACGGGGCTGGACCCGAAGGAAATCGACGTGATCATCTGCATGGGCGAGGAGTGGAAGGAATATCCGCTCACCACGTCCGCGCTCTACATTCAGGACAGGATCGGCGCGGCGAACGCATGGGGCATCGACGTGGCGAACCGCTGCTGCACCACCTGCGCCGCCATCAGGATGGCGAAGGACATGCTTCGCGCCGACGACGAGACCCGAACCGTTTTGATCGCCGGCGGCTACCGCAACGGAGACTTTGTGGACTACACCGACAAAGACATGAGCATGATGTACAACCTGTCCGCCGGCGGCGGCGCCCTGATTCTCCAAAAGGGCATGGACAAAAACCTCGTGCTGGGGACCCACGTCATGGCCGACGGGTCTCTGGCGCGCGACGCGGGCGTGGAGATCGGCGGAACGGCGAAGCCCTTCACGCCCGACAACGTCGAGGAGGGGTACAAATCCCTGCGCGTCATGAACCCGGGGCACATGAAAGCCCGACTGAACGAGGTGAGCGTCCCGAACTGGTATCGCTGCATCGACGAGAGCCTGCGTAAAAGCGGCGGGCTCACCCGCAAAGACATTGGATATCTCGCCATCCTGCACTTTAAGCGCAGCCAGCATCTGGGCATGGTCGCGGAGCTGGGACTCACTCCCGACCAGACCATTTACCTGGAGAACTACGGCCATATGGGGCAGATCGACCAGATTCTTTCCCTTGCGCTGGGCCTGGAGCAGGGCAAAATCAAAGACGGCACGGTGATAACCATGATCGCGGCCGGCATCGGCTACGTGTGGGCTTCCACCTGCGTACGCTGGGGCAGGTAAATCCAGATAAGGAGGAGAAATATCGATGTTTGACTTCAGTTCGAAAAAAATCACGGTGGAGCAGGCCCTGAGCATGGTCAAATCGGGCGACAACATCACGGTCGGCATGGCGGCCGCGGAACCGGTCGAGTTCCTGAGCCGGCTCCACACGATCGCCGACCGCGTGGAGGACGTCACCGTCACCAGCTGTCTGCCCACCGCAGCGGGCGAATACCTTTCAGAAAAATATCTGGAGAAGGCCTTCAGGCTGGAATCCTGGTTCTACTCCCCCGCCCTGCGCAGGCTGCACGGGACCGGCAGAGTCTCTTTCATCCCCAACCACCTGCACTTTGCGGGTTCCAAACGCAACTTCCACAGAAAAGCGAATATCTTTATCTGTTCGGCCTCGATGCCGGAGGAGGACGGCCGCATTCGCTTTTCCTGCGGCAACGTCTACGAGGAGGAAATCGCGAAACAGGCCGACATCGTCATCCTGGAGATCACGCCCCGCGTGCCCCACAGCTTCGGCGACAACGTCCTCGAGTGGGACGACGTGGACTGCGTGATCGAGTGCGACTACTCCCTCCCCACCATCCCCGACACGCCGCCCAACGAAAAAGACCGCGACATCGGCAGGCACATAGCCGGACTCATCAAAGACGGAGACTGCCTTCAGGTGGGAATCGGCGGCATCCCCAACGCCGTCTGCGAATTTCTGGCCGACAAAAAGGACCTGGGCATCCACACCGAGATGATGACCACCGGCATTATGAACCTGATGAAAAAGGGCGTGATAAACGGCAGCAGGAAGCAGATGAACGTGGGCAAAGTCGTATGCGCATTCGCGCTGGGCAGTCAGGAAATGTACGAATTCATGAACGACAACCCGGACATTCTGGTGAGCCGCGGCAGCTGGGTCAACGACCCCTGCGTCATCGCCGGCAACGACAACCAGGTGAGCATCAACACGTCGGTGGAGATCGACCTGACCGGCCAGTGCTGCAGCGAGAGCGTGGGGCCGATGCAGATTTCCGGGACCGGCGGACAGAGCGACACCGCCGTGGGCGCGCAGAGAAGCAAAAATGGACGCAGCATCATCGCGCTCTACAGCACGGCTATGGTGAAGAACGCGGAAAGCGGAGAGAAAGAGGAAGTCTCGAAGATCGTGCCGATGCTCCGCCAGGGCGCGGCAGTCTCGCTTTCCCGCAACGACGTGGACTGGGTGGTGACCGAATACGGCGCCGTGAACCTGAAGGGAACCACGCTGCGGGAGCGCGCCGAGCTTTTGATATCCATCGCGCACCCGAAGTTCCGGGAGGAGCTGCGGGCCGCCGCGAACAACCTGCAGTATTGGCTCCGGCCCTGACGGAGACCGTCATGGCGACGTTCTCGTTCCAGGGGCTGGAGGTGTACTTCGAGGACGCGGGCAAGGGCGAGCCTCTGCTGGTCCTGAACGGAATCTTTATGACCTGCGCCTCGTGGAGTTCGTTCATTCCCGCCTTCACGGCAAAAAACCGCCTGATTCTCATGGATTTTCCCGACCAGGGCAAAAGCGGGAAAATGGACCGCGAGTACACGCTCGCCGCTCAGGCCGATGTCGTCCTCGCCCTGCTCGGGGAAACGCGACTGGAGTCGGTGAACCTGATGGGCATCAGCTACGGCGGCGAGGTGGCCATGAAGGTGGCGGCTTCCCACCCGGAGAGGGTGAAAAAACTGATTCTGTCGAATACGGCGGCCTGTACGTCGAAGTGGCTGCGGGACATCGGCCGTTCGTGGGAGTACGCCTTCAGGAGCCGCGACGGCCATCAGTTTTTCAGGACCTGCATCCCCATCGTCTACTCCCCGCAGTTTTACGAGAAGAACTACGCCTGGATCGCGGCGCGCGAGGAGTGGTTCGTAAAATTCTTCACTCCCGAGGTCTACGACGCGTTCGGACGGCTGACCCGAAGCGCCGAAACGCACGACGAACGCGAGAATCTGGGCAGGATCGCCGCACCCGCTCTCGTTATTTCGTCCGAGTACGATTTCGTCACTCCCCTGTTCCAGCAGAAGGAGCTGGTGGAAAAAATCCCGAACGCGGGACACGTGGTCATCCCGGACGCCGGGCACGCCGCGATGTACGAAAAACCGGCCGAATTCGCCTCGCTGGTGCTGGGATTCATCAACGGGAACCTCAATATCCGCGTCGTTTCGCGGGGCGCGCGCTGAGCGTCAACGGGGCAATGCGGCTATGAAGGCTTTTCGCAGGGCTCCTGAGCGCGGGGATTCGTTCCGTTCTGCAGGATGTAGAGCGTCTGGTGCGCGTGCTGTCTGATGTTGGATATGGAGAGCTGACTCGTCAGGCTCTGGAAGATGAAAATGTCGGTGACAAAGTGAATGCACAGGTCCGTCAGCGCCGACGAATCGACCTCCGGGGCGATGACGCCGTGTTCCTTGTCGAACTCGATGGCCACCAGAAAAATCTCCCTGTAGCGGTTCTGCACACGCTGGATCAGGCCGAGCGAGACGCCGTGGGCATGACTGTACAGTTGTTTGCCCAGCTCGATGTGGCTCGGGTTTTGCAGTAAAAATTCGCTGTCGCGCAGGTAAAATTCCTCGAAGAACCTGAGGAACGGCTCCTTTTTATAGAGCGAGAAGGCGGGCTTCACGTACTCGGCGCGACGAGCCCGCAGGGTGTCGAAAATATAGATGTACATGTCCTCTCTGTTCGAGAAATATTGATACAGGCTGCCGCGAGAGATGTTCGCCGCGTTCACGATGTTCGAGAGATTGGCTTCCTGCACGTTGCGCTGACCGAATTCTTTTATGGCGGCCTGCAATATTCTTTCCTGCTTTTCGAAAGGCAGATTGTAAAAGGTCTGAGTCGGCATGACATCCCCCTGGCGTCTCCTGCAGCGGCATTACAACGCATTGTCGCGTTTGTTTCCGTCAGTATAATGCAGTCTCATCATAATTACAAACATTACGATTTAGCTATATAATATATTGTCTTTACGAAAAGGAGGCTTTCGCAGGTGAAAAAAGTTTACATTGCTGCGGCAAAGCGCAGCGCGATTGGAAGTTTCGGGGGAACGCTCGCCGCGACGCCGGTCATCGACATCGCCGTTCCGGTGATAAGGAACATTCTGGCGGAGACCAGGCTGCCGGGCGACGCCGTCGACGAGGTGCTGATGGGCAACGTGCTCTCGGCCGGCGTCGGTCAGGGGCCGGCGCGACAGGCGTCCATCGGCGCGGGCATCCCGGACAGCGTCCCCGCCTGTACGCTGAACATGGTGTGCGGCAGCGGCATGAAAGCCGTAATCAACGCAACCGCCTTCATTCTGGCCGGTGCCGGCGACGTCTATATCGCGGGCGGCGCAGAAAACATGAATCTGGCGCCCTATCTGCTGCCCGGGGCGCGACAGGGTCTGCGCATGGGCAACGCGGAGGCCGTGGACCACATGGTGTTCGACTCCCTGACCGACGCCTTCCACAGATATCACATGGGGATCACCGCCGAAAACGTGGCCGAAAAATACGGCGTCACGCGCGAGGCCCAGGACGCATTTGCCTTCGCATCGCAGGAAAAGGCCATCCAGGCCATCGACTCCGGCGCCTTCAG
The DNA here is from genome assembly GCA_031273365.1 of Synergistaceae bacterium. Taxonomy (GTDB): domain Bacteria; phylum Synergistota; class Synergistia; order Synergistales; family Aminobacteriaceae; genus JAISSA01. The sequence continues at coordinate 4,895 of JAISSA010000258.1, read as the reverse complement.
GGACGAAATCGTCCCCCTCACGCTGAAGTCGCGTAAGGGAGAAATCACCTTCGACGTCGATGAATACCCGAACCGCAAAACAAGCCCGGAAAAACTGGCCGCACTGAAGCCGGCCTTCAAAAAAGACGGCACCGTCACGGCCGGCAACGCCTCCGGCATCAACGACGGAGCGGCCTTCCTGCTGGTGGTCAGCGAGACGGCCCTGCAAAAGCACTCCCTTACCCCTCTGGCGGAGATCGTCAGCTTCGGGCAGGGGGGCGTCGATCCCGCTTATATGGGCACAGGCCCGGTGCCCGCGATCCGCGGCGCGCTGGCGAACGCCGGCAAAAAACTTTCCGACGTCGACGTTCTGGAGCTGAACGAGGCCTTCGCCGCGCAGAGCCTGGGCGTCCTGAAGGGCCTGTCGGCCGAACACGGCGTTTCCGCGGAGGACATCTCGGCAAAGACCAACCTCCGCGGCGGGGCCATCGCGCTCGGTCATCCCGTGGGCGCGTCGGGCGCGCGCATCACCGTCACGCTGGTGCACCTGATGCGGGCAAAGGGCGCGGAATACGGGCTGGCCTCCCTCTGCATCGGCGGAGGCATGGGCACGGCGCTTCTCCTGCGCCGGGCATAAGGGAGGAGGGACTCGAATGCCTGCGATCGAAGACTCCATCGGAACGAAAAACGACGGCGCGACGGCAAAATCTCCGACGATCCAGCGCTCCTTCGACGAGCTTTCGACGGGAATGAAGGAATCGCTCTCGCACACGGTCACCCGCGAGGACGTCGACCGCTTTGCGGAGCTGACGGGCGACCGCAACCCCGTCCACGTGGACGAGGAATTCGCGCGCAACAGCCGCTTCGGGCGGTGCATCGCCCACGGAATGTTCGGGGCCGGGCTCATCTCCGCGGTGCTCGGAACCCGGCTTCCCGGCCCGGGCAATCTGTACATGGACCAGTCGCTGAAATTCCGAAAACCCGTGTTTATCGGCGACACGATCACTGCGACCGTTGAAATCGTGGAAATTTATCCCGAAAAACGCCGCACCCGCCTCTCGACGATCTGCACCAATCAGGACGGCGTCGTTGTTACCGAAGGCGAAGCCCTTCTGTATTTCGACCAGCAGTAAGCGTGTGAAAAGAAACGGGGGAGGGCACCCCCCGCCCCCCTGAGCTTTAATCCAGGGGTTTCAGGGGGGCCAGTACCCTTCCCATTGAAAAAGCTGAGGAAGGGGCAGACTCCGAGGCCCAGGGCCGAGTGAGCCCTGCCCCCCTGAGCTTTAAATCAGGAGGCACATAATTGTGGACTTTTCGTTGACTAAGGAACAGGAAATGGTTCGGATGGTGGTGCGCAGGTTCGCCCTGGCCGAGGTGGCGCCTCTGGCCGCGGAGGTGGACGAGACGGAGCGATTCCCCCGCGAAACGGTCGAAAAGATGGCGCGGTACAACATTCTGGGAATTCCGTTCAGTAAAGAGTACGGCGGAGCGGGCGGAGACATGCTCTCCTACGTCATAGCCGTCGAGGAGCTCTCCCGCGTCTGCGCGACGACGGGCGTCATTCTCTCGGCGCACACCAGCCTCTGCGCCGCCCCCATCTTCCGCTACGGGAACGAAGAGCAGAGGCAGCGCTGCCTGCCGCCCCTGCTCAGGGGGGAGAAGCTCGGAGCCTTTTGTCTGACGGAGCCCAACGCGGGCACCGACGCCGCGGGACAGCAGACGCGGGCGGACCTAGACGGCGACGTGTGGGTTCTGAACGGCAGCAAGGCGTTCATCACCAACGGAGGGCAGGCCGACATCTACATCGTTATGGCGATGACGGACCCCGCCAAAGGCACGCGCGGCATCAGCGCCTTCATCGTCGAGAAGGACGCTCCCGGCCTCAAGATCGGCAAGATCGAACACAAGATGGGGATTCGGGGGTCGAGCACGGCGGAGATCATCTTCGAGAACTGTCGCGTTCCGAAAGAAAACCTGCTGAGCACCCCGGGGCAGGGTTTCAAAATCGCGATGGCGACCCTCGACGGAGGCAGGATCGGCATTGCGGCTCAGGCGCTGGGCATCGCGCAGGGGGCGCTCGACGAGTCCGTCAAATACATGAAGGAGCGCAGGCAGTTCAAAAAAGCCCTGGCGGACTTCCAGGGGCTTCAGTGGATCGCCGCGGACATGGAAACGCGGATTCAGGCCGCCCGGCACCTGGTGTACAACGCGGCGTGGCGGGAGGATCATCATTTGAAATTTTCCAGCGAGGCGGCGATGGCCAAACTTTTCGCCTCTGAGACGGCGATGGAGGTCACGACGCGCGCGGTGCAGCTTCACGGCGGTTATGGCTACACCCGGGACTACCCCGTCGAACGCATGATGCGCGACGCAAAGATCACGGAAATTTACGAGGGGACATCCCAGGTCATGCGCATGGTCATCGCCGGGGACCTGCTGCGGTAGGCGGAGCGTAAGGAAGGACGACGGAAGATGAAAATTATCGTTTGCGCAAAACAGGTACCGGACACGAACGAGGTGAAGCTGGACCCCAAAACGGGCACCCTTATTCGGGAGGGCATCCCCTCCATCATCAACCCCGACGACCGCAACGCCCTCGAGGAGGCGCTTCGGATCAAAGATAAATTTGAAAACGAAAACGAGCGCGTGGAGGTCGTCGTGCTGACCATGGGGCCACCGCAGGCCGATGTTGCGCTGCGCGAGGCGCTGGCAATGGGAGCGGACAGGGCGATACTGCTCTGCGACCGCAAATTCGCCGGGTCGGACACCTGGGCGACGGCCCACGCCATCGCCTGGACGATAGATAAGATCGGCGGGTACGATCTCGTTTTCTGCGGGCGTCAGGCCATCGACGGAGACACGGCTCAGGTCGGCCCGCAGGTGGCGGAATATCTGAATTTGCCGCAGGTCACCTACGTCCGCAGGCTGGATATCGAGAGGGACGGAGGGACGGTCACCGTGGAACGGGCCCTCGAGGACGGATACGAGGTGATCGAGACGCGGCTTCCCTGCCTTCTGACCGCCGTGAAGGAGCTGAACGTCCCGCGCTACCCCTCCATGCGCGGCATATTCGACGCATACGGCGAAAAACAGGTGGAGGTCTGGTCGGCGGACGACGTGGGGATCGACCCGTCGGTGATCGGCCTCAAAGCCTCGCCGACCAACGTCAGGCGCGTCTTCACCCCCGAGCCCAGGGGGAAGGGAATCATGCTGGAAGGCAGCGGAAAAGAAGCCGTGCAGAACCTGTTCGCACAGTTGCGCGAGAAGCGGATCGTTTAAGGGGGCGCCAGTACATCATTATGATAAACGTGACCAACATTGAAAGTATGAACATCGCGGATTACAAAGGCGTGTGGGTATTCGCCGAGCAGCGCGCCGGCAGGCTCGAGAACGTCGTGTTCGAGCTTCTGGGCGAGGGACGCAGGCTGGCCGACGAGCTGGGGGTGGAGCTTTCGGCCGTGCTGGCGGGATCGAACGTCGGAGAGCTGTGCGCGCCCCTGATCTCCGGAGGCGCCGACCGCGTGTACTGCGTCGACGTGCCGGCGCTGAAAACGTACACGACCGAGGGCTACGCGTCGGTCATCGCCGACCTGGTGAAGTCCGAAAAGCCCGAGGTCTTCATCATCGGCGCCACCAACATCGGGCGCGACCTCGGACCTCGCATGGCGGCTAAGCTCAACACCGGCCTGACGGCGGACTGCACGGGCCTCGCGATCGATCCGGAGCAAAAAATCCTTTTGCAGACGCGCCCGGCGTTCGGGGGCAACGTCATGGCGATGATCGTGACGACCCGTCACCGTCCGCAGATGTCCACGGTGCGCCCCGGCGTCATGAAGAAGCTGCTGCCCGACCCGTCCCGTAAGGGGACGGTCGAGACGGTCGCGGTGGACGAGACTGCCCTGAACATCCGCACGATCGTGAAGGATATCGTGAAGTCCGCCCGGAAGGACGTGGACCTCACGGAGGCGGACGTGATCGTCTCCGGCGGGCGGGGCCTGGGCAACCCGGAGGGTTTTGCGCTGATCAAAGAACTTGCGGATACGCTGGGCGGAGTCGTCGGCTCCAGCCGTGCCGCCGTGGACGCGGGATGGATCGCCCAGGCGCACCAGGTGGGCCAGACGGGCAAGACCGTGCGCCCGAAGCTTTACGTGGCCTGCGGTATTTCGGGCGCCATCCAGCACCTCGCGGGAATGCAGAACTCCAAATGCATCATCGCGATCAACAAGGCCGAGTCCGCGCCGATCTTCGACACCGCGGACTACGGAATCGTCGGGGACCTGTACAAGGTCATCCCCCTGATGATCGAAGAATTCAGGAGAATAAAAGAAAACTGACCGGAGAGAGAAAAAAATAACGGGGTCAGGGGACTCAGTCCCCTGCGGGGCGTGGGGCAGAGCCCCCCGGTTTTAAAGGTGTTGGCAGCAGGTTTTTAAAGGTGTTGGGATTGTAAACCAATGCCAACACCTTAGAGGAGCGAACATCGCTGGCAAAGATATACCTGGCCGACGTTCGGGAGATTGCGCCATACGCTCCCGGGCTTATGGCGAAAATTTCGGCCAACTATCCGAACAGGGCGCGAAAAATTCTGAGCTTCGTGAGGGAGAAAGACAGGCTGCGGTCGCTCGCCGCGGGGCTCCTGCTCGAGGAGGCGCTGGGCGTGCGGAAAGCCGGGGCAGTTTTGCCGGGGAAATACGGCAAGCCCCGCGTCGAGGGAGGCCCGCACTTCAACATATCCCACTCCGGAGACTACGTTCTGCTGGCGGTGGACGACGTGCCTGTCGGAATCGACATCGAGCGCTGGACGGACAGGAACTGCGCCGCCCTCGCGGCCGTTTCCTTCCATGAAGACGAATTTACCGAGGACGGGCGCGCATTTCCGGCGGGGTTGGCGATTGAGCCGAGGCTTTTTTTCGACC
>JAISSA010000224.1 GCA_031273365.1 Synergistaceae bacterium | reverse complement strand
AAGGTCGCGGCCTCGAAAAAAGGCTATACCTCGGGCTACCTGAAAGCCTACATGAAGGAACTGGCCTCGAACGGCCGCAAGGAAGGAAAAAAAGAGAAAAAAAATTAACGGGGTCAGGGGACTGAGAAAAATCCCCTGCGGGGTACGGGGCAGGGCCCCGTGGTTTTGTAAATCCCTGACATTGCCTGATAAACAAAAATCCAGAAAACGAGGTAAACAATGAACGATAAAAACGATAAATCTGACGGAAAAAACCGCTTTGGAAAAGGCAAAGGGAAAGGAAACGGCGTTTTCGGCAAATCCGGTGTTCCCGGTAAACCCGGTAAACCCGGTAAATTCGGCAAGCCGTTCGAGAAAGCCGGAGAGAGGTCGGGGAAGGCGGGGCAAATGGGGAAAAAAGCCCCGTTCGGGAAACGCGCGGACGCGCCGTGGCGAAAGGACGTTCCGCAGCGTGAGCCTGCGGACGACGTCTGCTGGGGTCGTCAGCCGGTGCTGGACCTCGTGCGCACTGCGCCGGGACGCTGTACGAAACTCGTGATCGCCAACAACGTGCGTCCGCCCTTTCTGGACGAGGTGGTCGACGCCGCGCGCGCCGGAAAGATCGTCTATCAGATGGTGGCCCCTGAGGCGCTGGATGGCCTGTGTCCCGGCGTGCGTCATCAGGGCGTGGCCTGTCGCGTCACCGAGGCGAAGATGGTGGAGCTGGGCTCCTTTCTCAAAGGCCTGCCGCCGGACGGGCCCGCGCTCGTCGTCGTGCTGGACCACATCGAGGACCCGCACAACCTTGGGGCGATCGTGCGCTCCGCCGAGGCCGCGGGCGTCGTCGCCGTGGCGTACCCGAAACGGCGTTCCGCCCTGCCGGGCGGCACGGTGATGAAGGTCAGCGCCGGAGCCGCGCTGCGTGTCCCGATGATCCCGGTCGTCAACGTGGCGCGGACCGTTGAGGAACTGAAGGAGGCCGGCTTCTGGACGGTGGGCCTGGACAACGGCGCGAAGACCTCCCTGTGGGAGGAATCCGCGGGCCTTCAGGCGCGAATGGCTCTGGTGATCGGCGCGGAAGACGAGGGACTGTCCCGTCTGGTTGGCGAGACCTGCGATCAGCTGCTCCGCATTCCCATCCGGGGCGGCGTCGGTTCCCTGAACGCCAGCGTCGCCGGGGCGCTCGGCATGTTCGAGTGGAGTAAAAATCACGCAAAAACTCAGGAATAGCAAAAATTCAGGGATAGCGTAAAGGGGCCAGATTTTTCAATCCGGCCCCTTTTGACTGTTCTCAATTAAGACAGGGAATAAACCCCTGTCGGGTCATCTTACGGCGAAGTTTAACGGACCAGGCTCAGAACGTACTGGGGCAGGGTATTGGCCTGGGCCAACATGCCGGTTCCGGCCTGAAGCATGATCTGGAGCTTCGTGAAGTCCATCATTTCCTTCGCCATGTCCGTGTCGCGGATGCGGCTCTCGGAGGCCGTCAGGTTCTCGCTCGCCACCGTCAGGTTGGTGATGGTGTGTTCCAGACGGTTCTGGTACGCGCCGAGTTTCGCGCGCTGGGTGGAAACCTTGTCGAGCGCGCCGTCGATGACGGTGATGGAGCGCGCCGCCGAGTTGCGGTCGGTCACGAGAACGGAGTTCAGGCCCAGCGCGGCGGAGCGGATGTCGCCGATGTTGATGCCCATGTCCTCGCCCTCGTTCGCGCCGATCTGGAAGACCGTGGTGTTGTCCGCAAGGTGAAGATAAGTCACCGTCGGTGTGGTCGCGGCCGCAAGCACGTAGGTTCTATCTGTGGCGTTCCACGTGGCCAACTCGAGGCCGGACATCATGTCGAACTCCACGTCCACGTTGGGGTGGAGTTTGCCGACCAGGCGGTTGCCCGTGACGCGCTCGTTCGTGACGACGGCCTTTCCGCTGTGCGCGTCGGTGATGGTGACGAAGTAGTCGGTCTCCTTTGCCTTCTGAATCTCGCTCAGAGAGAGCGCGTTGAGCAGGTCCTCGTCGCCGGCGAAGCTGATTTCTCCCACGCTGCCGGAGATGACGGAGCGGATGACCAGCGTTCCCTCTACCGCCTCGAGGCCGGTTGTGGAGGGGGCCCCCACGAAGGTCACGAAGTTCGAAGCATTGTCTACGTAGGCTCCCTGCCCCAGATCCTGGGCGATCGCCTTGTTGAGCTTGTCGGCGACGTCCTTCAGCGTGTCGTTGGCGTAGAGCGTAACGATGGCCTGTTTCCCGTCGCCCTGGGTGACGGTGAGCTTCTGGGCGTCGACGAGCATGAAGCGCCCCTGAGAATCCCAGAATTTTTCCAGATCGTAGAGTTTGCTGTCTGCCCTCGCCAGGCTTCCGGCTGGAATGCCCTTGAATGTAACGATCTGCTCAAGAGCAGCAGGCGCTTGCCACCCGGCGTTCAGTTGGAGAGACAGGGTGGCTTCTTTCCCGTCGATATCGATGGTCTTCAGGGTCGCTTGCGTGCTGCCTGCGTTAACGAGGAATGTGAGATCGATCCCGTCGGGGTTCTTGACGACAAGAGTGGCGTCTGTAGCAGCGTCTCCTGCACCCGCAAAATTGAAAGCTGCCTTGTCGCCAATTGTAAATTTAGCGCCATCGCCACTCGCTAATTTGGTCACTTCCAGATCGGCGAGTTCCGTAGCTGTTGTAAACTTTCCAGCATTCGTCGCGTCTACGACGATGTCTTCCGAGATTGTTCCCCAGGTACCGTCGGATTTGAGAAAGCTGCCGGTTGCCTTGAGTGTCACCGTGTCTCCTTGGACATCGACGACTTCGAGGATCAGATTGCCGCTTATATCCTTAAGAGCGGTGGTAGTGAACATACCATCGTTAAAGCCGGTTCCCTGCTGCTTATCCTTTATCAGCTTCACGGTAGCAGCGCTTGCCTTAGGACCGGCGCTGATAGTATAGTCTCCGCCTGTGACGCCGTTGACCTGCAGTCCGGCGAAATATGGGGCGGTGGGGCTGCTGGTAATGGTGAACGTGTCGTGCTTAAGCCTGAAGATGTCCGTCTTCTGGACCTGGGCCTGTCCGGGCGTCGCGCTGATGCTGATCTTGTAGTTGCCCTCGATGGAGGCCTTCTGGCCGAAGGCGTCGATCTGGCGCAGGCCGCCGTTGATGATGGCTCTGGTCGTCATTTTGTCGCTGGACCAGAGCGCCGCC
>JAISSA010000223.1 GCA_031273365.1 Synergistaceae bacterium | reverse complement strand
AATCCGGAGGATTTCGGGCGCATCGCTGCCCAGACGGCGCGGCAGGTGATCATCCAGCGACTGAAGGACGCGGAGCGGCAGGTCATCTACGAGGAGTTTTCCGACAGGGTCGGGGAGATATGACGGGCGTCGTGTTCAAGTCCGAGAACAACCAGGTCCTCATTCGCCTGAACGAGCGGACCGAGGGCATCCTTCCGAGGGAGGAGCGGATCGCCGGCGAGAAGTACAACCCCGGCGACCGCATGAAATTTTTCGTTCTGGACGTTCGCCAGACGACGCGGGGCCCCCGTATCGTCGTCTCCCGCACGCATCCGGGGCTGCTGCGCAAGTTGCTGGAACTCCAGGTCCCCGAGATCGCCGACGGCGTCATCGAGATCAAAAACATCGTGCGCGAGGGGGGCGCCAGGGCGAAGGTGGCCCTGATGACGCTCGACGCCAACGTCGATCCGGTGGGATCCTGCGTGGGCAAGGACGGCGCGCGCATCAAGCCGGTCAGCCGAGAGCTGGCCGGAGAAAAGGTCGATCTCATCATCTGGAACAGCGATCCGCTGGTTTACATCCGCAATTCGCTTTCTCCCGCGCGGGTGGCGAAGGTCGAGCCCGTCCTGGACCAGGAGCGATCCGTTCAGGTCTACGTCTACCCCGACCAGCTGTCGCTGGCCATCGGCAAGGCGGGTCAGAACGTGCGCCTTTCCGCCCGCCTGACCGGCTGGAAGATCGACATCAACCCCATGGAGGTCGATCGGATGCCCACACTGTCGGATATTTTCCATGACTTTAGCGCGGAAGAAAAGGCGGAGTGACGGGCATGGCCGGGAACACGAGGCAGCGACCCAGAACCTGCGTCGCCTGCAGGGAAGAATCCTTCCGCCGGGCCCTGATTCGTGTCGTCCGATCGCCCGGAGGGGTCGTCCTGCTGGACGAGCGGGGCAAACTTCCGGGAAGAGGCGCTTACCTCTGCGCCCGCAGGGAGTGCATCGAGAGGGCGCGGAAGACCGGAGCTCTGAGTCGGGCGCTGAAGGCGGAGCTTCCGGCCGATCTCTTCGAGAGGCTGGAGAAATACGTCGATTCCGGCGGCGCGGGTTACGACGGGGTCCGGATTCGGAGGGAGCTCCGCTCTCTTTTGGGGCTGTCGCGTCGTTCCGGGACGCTTCATATCGGCACGGATAGTGTAAAATCGCAGTGTGCGAAGAGCCCTCTGCTGATCCTGACCGCCGCTGACTGTTCCGAATCGGTCGGGGCAATCGCCGAACGCCGGACCGGGGACGCGAAGCACGAACACCTTCGTTTGCCCCTTTCCGTAGAGGAACTTTCCGCGGCGCTGGGGGCCGTGAACGTGCAGGCAATAGCTCTGCCGGAGCGCAATGGTCTGGCGGACAGGATAAAAATGTTGCTTAAAGAAGGGGGAATCGCCCTTGAGCAAAATGAGAGTGTACGAACTAGCCAAGATACTGGGCAGGAGCAATAAGGATCTGATGAAAATTCTGGAAACCCTGGGCGTCAGCGTCAAGACGCATATGAGTTCGATAGAGAACGAAGTGGCGCAGCTGGTCGAGGATGCACTCGCGGATGGGTCCGCGAAAAAGGAGTCGTCCGGAGAACCCGTGCCGGAGAAGCAAAAAATAGAGTTGGGAGAGAGTGCTACGATCAAAATTGCGGCGGAGAAAATGGGGATTTCAAGCGCGGATGCGGTGAAGGCTCTTATGTCGTCCGGCATTATGGTTCCGGCCACGAGCCCTGTGGAGGGGAAAGTTCTGGAAATTCTGGAAAAGGCCTTTGACGTTTCCTTCGTCATCGAAGAGAAGAGTGCGGAGAAGAGTGAAGAGGAAACAGAGCGGGGGAAAACGGGAAAACGGCAGAGGGATCTGTCGACCTCGAAGGCGGGGCCGAAAGAAGCTCTTTCGACCGGAGAGGGCGGGGCCGGAAACCTGGTCGCGCGTCCTCCGATCGTCACGGTGATGGGACACGTCGACCACGGCAAGACGACGCTTCTGGACACGATTCGTCACACGAACGTCACGTCCAGAGAGGCCGGCGGCATCACGCAGCACATCGGCGCCTATATCGTCATGCATGAAAAGAAACCGATCGTGTTTCTGGATACGCCCGGCCACGAGGCTTTTACCGCCATGCGCGCGCGGGGCGCCAGCGTCACCGACATCGTCATCCTGGTGGTCGCCGCGGACGACGGCGTGATGCCCCAGACCCGGGAGGCCATCGACCACGTCAGGGCCGCGGGCGTCCCGATCGTCGTCGCGGTGAACAAGGTGGACAAACCGACGTCGAGGCCGGATCGCGTTCGCCAGCAGCTTTCGGACGCCGGACTGGTCCCGGAAGAATGGGGCGGCGACGTGATTATGACCGACATCTCGGCCAAACAGGGCGACGGAATTCCTCAACTGCTGGAGATGGTGCTCCTCGTCGCCGAAATGCAGGAACTGAAGGGCGACCCCACCGCCTCGCCCGAGGGCGTCGTCATCGAGGCCCAGCTCGATAAGGGCAAGGGTCCCGTCGCGACGGTCATCGTTCAGAAAGGGACGCTGAAGCGGGGGGATGTCGTGCTGTTCGGCTCCGCCTGGGGCAAAATCCGGGCGCTGATCGACACGACGGGCAGAAGCGTGGACACGGCGGGGCCGAGCACGCCCGTGGAAATTCTCGGTCTGGACGTCGTGCCGCAGCCGGGGGAGTTCTTTACGGTGGTCGCCTCGGAGCGGGAGGCCCGCAGCGCCCTGTCCGGCAGCCGTTCGCAGCAGCGCGACGCGGCCGGAGCCCCCGTACACAGGGCGTCGCTCGAGGACCTTTACTCCCGGATGCGGGAGGGGGAGGTCCCTCAGTTGAACCTGCTCGTGAAGTGCGACGTGCAGGGGTCCGTCGAGGCTCTGTGCGCGTCCCTCGAAAAAATGGCGACCAGCGAGGTCGGGGTCAATATCGTTCACCGCGGAGTGGGACGCATTGCGGAGTCGGACGTGATGCTGGCCGCCGCCTCGAACGCGGTCGTCATGGGCTTCAACGTTCGTCCCGACGCTAACGCCAAAAGAATAGCGGAGTCGGATGGGGTGGAAATACGCCTTTATGACATCATCTACGACGTTCTCGACGACGTGAAGGCGGCCATGGAGGGACTTCTGAAGCCGAATCTGCGCGAACAGAAGCTGGGCGAGGCGGAGATTCGCGAGGTCTTCAAGATCCCCAAAGCGGGCAAAATCGCCGGATGCCATGTTCTGCAGGGCATCGTGCGCCGCTCTTCCCACGTGAAGGTCGTGCGCGAGGGGGCCGTCCAGTGGCATGGAAACATCTCCACGCTTCGCCACTTCAAGGACGAGGCCCGCGAGGTCAAGGCGGGTTTCGACTGCGGCATCGCTCTGGCGGGGTTCCAGGACTTCCGGGAGGGCGACGTGCTGGAGGCATACGAGGTCGTCGAGGAAAAACGCACGCTTTGATTTTTGGCATCAGCCCCGTGCGTGTTCGAGCGGGACGTCGATTCAGGCCGTGTGACCGAGGGCCGCGAGGAAGGGCGTCGGGACTTTTGAGTCGCGGACTCTCGGGTCGCAGACTCTCGGGTCGCAGACCCTCGGGTCGCGGACTCCTGGGTCGCAGACCCTCGGGTCGCGGACTCTCGGGTCGCGGACTCTCGGGTCGCAGACTCCCGGCAGGAGGTGAACAGATTTGACAGCGTTTCGCATGGCAAAAATCAATAAGCAGTTGCAGCGTGAAATATCGTTGCTGCTGGAACAGCGCGTCAAAAACGACGGGGCGAAAAACGCCATTATAACGGGCGTGGACTGCGCGCGGGATCTGGAGTTCGCTCGCGTGTACTTCACGACGCTCGACCCCGCGACGCGCACGGCCGTGCTGGCCGACCTGCAGAACGTGAAGGGCGCGCTGCGGACGATGCTGGGCCAGGTGCTGAAGCTGCGGCACATTCCGGCCCTCGAATTTGTGGTCGACCAGTCGCCGGATTACGGGCAGCGCATCGACGCGATTCTGCACAACCTGGGGCTCGACGCCGCCAAAAACGACGCCGGCGGGCAGGAAAATCAGGATCAGGACCAGAATCAGGAAGAATACGATGATGAACATGGTGAAGAAAAATATAATCTGGAAGAATATAATCTGGAAGAACATAATTCGGGAGAACGCGATGAAGACGGGGCGGATGCCGTGAAGGGGCGATGGGGACAATGACGCGTTTCGTCTCGCCGGAGCTGTTTTCTGAGGTCGCCCGCGTCCTTTCCGCAGCGCCGTCCTGGGTTATTTTTTCCCACAAAAAACCGGACGGAGATGCCGTCGGGTCGGCCACGGCGCTTTTCGAGGCTGGAGTGACGCAAAACAGGCGCGTGCGCTGGATGGGGCCCGACCCCATTCCCCATTTCCTCGAATTTCTTCCTCACGTGGAGGAGTACGTCGTTCAGGACAGTTGCGTTTTCGAGGGAAGGGACGACCTGCACGTCTTTTTGGACTCGGCCAACGAGGACAGGGGCGTCAGGGGCCTGAAGGAGAGGGCCCCCGACGCGGTTATCCTGAACATCGATCATCACGAGGACAACTCCCGGTTCGGCACGATCAACTGCGTCGAGCCCGGGGCGTCCTCGGTCGCGGAGCTGCTGTGGCACATCATGACGGCCGGCGGCTGGTCCATTGCCGCCCGCGTCGCGGAGTGCCTCTACACCGGCATCGTCGCCGACACGGGCGGGTTCATGTTCAGCAACACGACGCCCGAGACTCATCGCGTGGCCGCGGACCTGCTGAACCGCGGCGCGAATCCCTCCAGAGTCGACACCTGCCTGCGACAGACCCGATCCCTCGAGGGAATGCACCTCTGGGGGGCGGGCCTGAGCCGGATATGCCGTTTCGGGCCGGAGGACCAGGTCGCCATGTCGTGGCTGACGCGCGGAGATTTCGAGGCGACGAACGCCGTCGCCTCGGATACGGATTCGCTGGTCGGTCAGTTGCTGCTGATCCGGGGCGTTCGTTTCGCCGTCCTGATCACCGAAGGGGAGCACGAGGCACGGGCGAGTTTTCGTTCAAAGGAAGGGGCGCTCCCCGCCGCCCTTGTCGCGCGCGCTTTCGGCGGCGGAGGACATCCCCGCGCCGCGGGGGCCACCCTTCCGCTCCCGCTGGAGGCCGTGCTCCGGAACGTTCGCGCCGCCCTGGAGGATGCCTGTGCCGGATGGACTGTTGCTGATTGACAAGCCAGAGGGGCTCCGCAGCACGGACTGCGTCGCGCGCGTAAAGAGGGCGTTCGGCGGCGACACGCGCACAGGACATGCCGGGACTCTGGATTCGACGGCCTCCGGGCTCCTGGTCGTTCTTCTTGGAGCGGCGACGCGCCTTTCGGATTACGTGATGAAGCTGCCGAAAACCTACGAGGCCACGATTCGCCTGGGTTCGGCTACGGACACCTGCGACGGGTCGGGCCGGACGGTGTTCTGCGGCGACGCGTCGAAGGTGGACGAGGCCGCCTTCGACGGAGCCCTCTGTTCTTTTTTGGGGGAGCGTATGCAGCTTCCTCCTGAAATATCGGCGCTGAAGGTGGGTGGAAGGCCGTCTCATCGCATCGCCAGGGCAGGCGGAGGAGCGCGTCCGGCCGCCCGTGCCGTTCTCGTGACGTCCATCAGACGCTGTTCGCCCATACGCGACGGCCGGGTGAAAATTTCCGTGAGCTGCGGGAAGGGAACGTACATTCGCAGCATCGTCCGCGACGTCGGCGCCGCCCTCGCCTGCGGGGCGCATGTCGCGGAACTGCGGCGTCTTTCGACGGGTCCCTTTTCCGTCGGCGACGCTCTGACCGGAGTCGACCGTGGGATCGACCGGAGCATCGAGGCTCACGTGCGGTCGGTTCGGGAGATCGGACGCGCGTTTCATCGCATTCTCCTGTCCCGGGACGCCGAGCGGCGCCTCGTAAATGGGCTTTGCGTCCCTCTGGCGGACGCGGGGTCCTATGTTCCCGGTTGCGTGGAGCTGTCGGGCGGTTTGTACGTCGAGGGGGAAAACATGATCGGATTCGTCGATATCGTCGAGGACGAAGCAAACAAAAAAATCAAAAAAAACGAGGCGGCCGTCGGGCCATCTTCCTGTCCTGCACCCTGCCTGAGGCCAAGGACGAATATTTCCGCGTGTCCGGAGGACCGTGGCCGATGATTGTCGTACTGGGCTCGTTCGACGGATTTCACAGAGGACACGCGCTCCTCTGCCGGCGCGCGGAAGAACTGGCGGGCCCTCTGGACGGGGACTGGGGTGCGGTCACCTTCGATCCCCATCCCGGCCTTTTCAGGGGAGAGCTTTCCACGACGCTTTTCACGCCAGGGGAGCGCGAACTCATCCGCCTTTTCCTTGGCGTGCCCCACCTCGTCAGCCTGAACTTCGACGACGAGCTGGCGCACCTGACCCCCCTCCTCTTCTGGAATTTTCTGCGGGAGAAGGTCGATGTCGGCGGGGTCGTCGTCGGGGAGGACTTTCGCTTCGGCTATCGCCGCACGGGAGATATTGCGCTGCTGCAAAAGTACTGTCAGGAGGCGGGCCTGCCCTTCGTCGCGGTGGAGGCCCTGACGCACCGGGGCGTTCGAATATCGAGTTCACGGATCCGCTCGTACGTGGAGGCCGGGCAGTGCGAAGCCGCGACCATGGAACTGGGTTACCCCTGGTTCATCTGGTCGGATGTCGTCCGCGGGCACGGACGGGGCGCGGGCATGGGTTTTCCCACGGCCAACCTGAACGTGCAGGAGACGAAGCTGCTGCCCTCCGCCGGAGTTTACGCCGTGGCCGTTCTGGCGGAGGGGGTATGGAGAGGCGGCGCTCTTTCCGTCGGCAAAAATCCGACCTTCGACGACATCGATTCGGTGCGGGTGGAGGTCTTTATCCTCGATTACAGTGGAGACCTCTACGGGGCGAGCCTGCCCGTCCTCTTTCTCTCGCGCCTCAGGGGCCAGGAGCAATTTCGGGACGCCGCGAACCTTGCCATGCAAATTCAGGCGGACGTCGGACGCAGCAGGGCGATATTCAAACGCAGCCTGGCCTCGAACCCGGAATGGTACAGCGGCTTTTTGAGGGGCTACAACGATCGGAACCGTTAAAAGCTAAAGACATGGGGCTCCGCCCCATACCCCGCAGGGGACGAGTCCCCTGACCCCGTTAATTTTTTCTTTAATAAATTATTGAATGAAGCTTTGAGGAAATTGGGTTAAATAAATATGCATAACTTTGTAGACTCGCATTGTCATATCAACTCCGATCAGCTCAGAGCCGCTGCGCGGGAGGTCATGCAGCGCGCGACGGACGTCGGCGTGAGGCGTATCCTTGTGGTCGGCAGCGACCTGTCCGACAGCGTCGAGGCCGTGACGATGGCCCATGCCTTCGAGGGAAGCGGCGTTTTCGCCGCCGTCGGCGTGCATCCCCACGACTCGAAAACGGTGCCGGATGGTCTGCCGGACTCGCTTCTCAGGCTGGCGGACGATCCCCGCGTCGTCGCAATCGGCGAGACGGGGCTGGATTACTTTTACGATCACTCTCCGCGCGACGTGCAGCGGAAGGTTTTCTGTATGCACGCCTCGTGGGCCAGGCGAACCGGCAAACCCCTCGTCCTTCACGTGCGGGACGCCATGGAGGACGCGCTGGCGACGCTGGCCGGCCTGCCGTTCGACGCCGGGGAGCTGCGGCTGCTCTTTCACTGCTACGCCGGGGGACAGGAGCACCTCGACGCGATGAGGAGTCTGGACGCGTACATGTCCCTGGGCGGACCTGTCACGTGGCCCAAAAACGACGACCTGCGACGGACGGCGGCGCTCATCCCCGAGGACCGCCTGCTCTGCGAGACGGACGCCCCATGGCTGACGCCCGGGCCCCACAGGGGGAAGCTCAACGAGCCGGCTTTCGTGCGCTACGTCTACGAAACGCTGGCGGACGTTCGAGGCGTTTCCACGGACGCTCTGGCGAGGGCCGTGAGCGCGAACGCGGCACGCCTTTTCGGGTGGGGCTCGCCTGATGTTTGAGTTTAAAATCGTTGCGGCCTGTTCGGAGACGGGCGCCAGAGCGGGGGAGTTCACGACGCCGCACGGAATCGTGAAAACCCCCGTTTTCATGCCGGTGGGGACGCAGGCGACGGTCAAGGCCATGACGGTCCGCGAGCTGGAGGAAACAGAGGCTCAGATCATCCTCGGCAACGCGTATCACCTCCACCTGCGGCCCGGGGCCGACCTGATCGCGGAGGCCGGGGGGCTGCACCGCTTCATGGGGTGGGATCATCCCATTCTGACGGACAGCGGAGGGTTCCAGGTTTTTTCTCTGGCGCGGCTCAACAGCGTTACTGACGAGGGCGTGCGCTGCCGTTCGCACATCGACGGCTCGCCCCACACGATGTCGCCGGAGTGGGCGATGGACGTCCAGCAGAAGCTGGGCGGCGACATTGCCATGTGTTTCGACCAGTGCACCCCATGGCCGGCGACGCACGCTCAGGCGACGGATGCGCTGGAGCGCACCTCCCTGTGGGCGCGGCGCTCGCGGGACGCGCACACGCGGACCGGCCAGGCCCTCTTTGGCATCGTTCAGGGGTCGACCTTCGACGATCTGCGCCTTCGCTCGGCGCGGGATCTGGCCGGCCTCGACTTCGCGGGCTACGGCATCGGCGGGCTTTCGGTCGGCGAGCCGCACGGGGACATGTACCGAATTCTGGACCTGCTGCACCCCGTCATGCCCCGGGAAAAACCCCGTTACCTGATGGGGGTGGGTTATCCTCCCAACATCGTCGAGGCCGTCGCGCGCGGCGTCGACATGTTCGACTGCGTGCTGCCGACCCGCAACGGACGCAACGGGACCCTCTTCACCTCGTTTGGGCGCGTCAATATCAAAGCGCAGAGGTACGCGCGCGATTTCACCCCCCTCGATCCCGAGTGCGACTGCTATCTCTGCCGCAATTTCACGCGAGCCTACCTGCGTCATCTCCGTCACTGCGGTGAAATTCTGGCCGCGCGCCTGTGCACGTGGCACAACCTGCGCTTCACGATACGTCTGGCGGAACGCGCGCGCGACGCCATCCTGGCCGGGGAATATCCCCGGTTTCTGGAGCGTTTCAGGAGCACCTTTCGGGACGGGGAAGCTGAAAGGACAAACGAAAAAGGATGAATAAAAATTGAAGACGGAACGCGTCGTCGTGGATCGCTGGAATCCCGATCCGTCGCTCATCGCCCGGGCGGCCTCTCTTTTGAGAGAGGGCCGTCTGGTGGCGTTTCCGACGGAGACGGTCTACGGGCTGGGAGCGAATGGGCTGAACCCCGGGGCGGCGAAAAAAATTTTTCTCGCCAAGGGACGCCCTCCGGACAATCCACTGATCCTGCACCTGCGGGAGCCCGGGGAGGCCCGTTCCCTGGCGCGGGTCGACGAGCGGGCCGCTGCGCTGATGGAGGCCTTCTGGCCCGGGCCTCTGACGCTGGTGCTTCCGGCCCTGCCGATCGTCCCCGGAGAGGTTACCGCGGGGCTGGAGACGGTGGCGCTGCGTATGCCAGACCATCCCGTGGCGCTCGCCCTTATCGAGGCGGCGGGCTGCCCCGTGGCCGCCCCCAGCGCAAATCGGAGCGGACGCCCCAGCCCGACGGACGCGAATGCGGTGATGGACGACCTCGACGGCCATGTCGACCTCGTTCTCGACGCAGGGAGCGTCGAAATCGGGGTCGAGTCGACGGTTCTGGATCTGACGGGGGAAAAGGCCGCGCTGCTGCGCCCGGGAGGGGCCTCCGTCGAAAGGCTGGAGGCGTTCCTCGGGGAGGCTTTGCGGCAGGGCACGGACGAAAATTCGGTCCGGCGTTCGCCCGGTACGCGCTACAGGCATTACGCCCCTCGCGTTCCCGTCTGCGTCTGGCGCGGTGAACGGCTTCCGGACGGCGTGGATCCTCCAAAGGCGGGTTTCATCGGCCTCGATGTTCCGAATGCCGACTTTGCGCGCGCGGTCGTCTTCGACTCTCCGGAGAACTTTGCGCGGGGGATTTTTGCGGCTTTCCGACGCATGGAGGCGGAGGGCGTTCTTTCCATAGCCGTGCAGTGGCCGGACGGGCACGGCATCGGCCTTGCTCTGCAGGACCGCATTCGGCGGGCTTCGGAAGAGCAGAAAATCGGACGGTAAATTTGCCGTAAACGGCATATTTGCCAAACGCCGGATCTGTGGGTATGATCTTTTTGTTGATAATATATAATCGGGATCGTTCACTCGTATCCGTTCAGGCCCTGCGCGCCCGGCTTCGCTCCGGCAGGCGCCCGGCGGGGTCAGGGGGATCGCTCTGTGCCGGGCGAGCTCTGCCCTTTTGAGTCGGAACGGTTACGTTCACTCTTCTGCGGTGATGGAGGAATGTATATGCGTTGGATAGTGCTGGCTTTATCACTGGGGACGGCAATTATGTCAATTATTCATGGCGTGCTTGCGGTGTGGTTTTCTTCCGGCGCCGCGGCTGAATCGGTGACGGAGAGCGCCATGGGCGGGCTCTCTCGGATCACGGGTACGGCGTTGCTCGTCTCGGTGGTTCCGGCCCTTCTTGGCGGTGTGACCGCTTTTGGCAGACGTCGAATGGGGGGCATTTTTCTTGTTCTTGCCGCCGTCGGCTGTCTTTTTCTTCGTGACACCCGTGTTTATGGAGTCATTTACCTGCTGGGCGGCATACTGGCTTTTTTTCTGCGTCCCGCTTCCCGCCGCGGGAACTACGAAGACGAGTACGCGGATGAAGAAGGCTACGAGGACGACGACGCCCTGGAGGATGAAGATGAGGGAAGGTTCCCGCGTGCAGCGACGCCTTTCGGAGGTGTGGAGGGTTATTCGCGCGAGGCCGGACGAAAGGAACGCACGAGCAGAAGCTTTGCGTCCAGAATTTTCAGAGGGAGCCGGGAGGAAAGAGAGCCCCTGCCGGCAGACCGGGAGGAGCAGGAGGAACCCGCCGAGCCGGTGAGAAGGCGGGCCTCCAAGGTCTGTCCCGCCTGCGGCGCCAGCGTGGGAATCACGCATCGATTCTGTTTTGTATGCGGAAGACCCCTGCACATCCGGCTGAGCGCGTCGGAGCCTGAAACGCCTCTGCCGGAGGAGAGAGGCGTTCCCCACGGCGCTTCGTTCACTGCATCGGCAGAGGACGAGGCCGTGGATTTCAGTGAAATCCCGGTCCACCAGACACCTGCCCGTCCCGCCATGAAAAAAGCCTCTTTCTGGGGGCAGGAGGAAGAGCAGGGGCAGGAAACGGACGAGGAAACAGAAGAGCAGGACGAGCAGATGGCCGATACCCCCGAAAGGGTGGTCAGCGAGCGGGGGCGTTCTGCAAATTCGGAGTTCGAAAGCGCAGGGAGATTTGACGACGGAAGATTTGAAGAGGGGATCATTGGAGACAGAGGTTTTGAGGACAGGAGACTTGAAGGGAGACTTGAAGGGAGAATGGAAGGCGGGAAATTTGAGGATGCGGAGCCGGAGCCTCCCCGCAGAGTTTTCGTAAAATCGGTGCAGGAGGAGCAGCCCCTTCCCAGGCGACCCCTGCACATCAGCCCGGATAATTCATACAGGGAATTTTCGCACTACACGCGCAGGCGCAAGCGCAGAAATCGTTCGCTGCTCCGCCGCGTTCTCGGCATCATGGTGGTGCTGCTCGCGTGCGGTGGAGCGGGATGGTTCCTTCTGGGGCTGCGCAGGCTTCCCGCCCCCATACCGGATGCCTCCTTCCCGCCCGTGGATACCCCGGCCGACTTTTCCGCGTCGCCGGACACTCCCGTCGCCGTCCCCGACGGCCCCGTTTACCCGGACGTGATCTCGACGCTTCAGATCAACGCCCCGACCCGTGGGGTCGTCGTGGGATCGAACGTCAACGTTCGATCGGACCATTCCACCGCGGGATCGGTCGTCACGCGCCTGAACGCCGATACTCAGGTGGAGGTTCTGGACAGATGGGAAGGGACGTCGGGCAATCTGACCGGACCGTGGTATCAGTTGCGCACCGGCGGGAGGGAGGGCTGGATTTACGGGCAGTACTTCCAGCCCCTTGACGGTCGCGAAGCGACGCTGCCCGCGGGCTACACGGAGGCTCTGCTCAGGACGTTCGGAGCGAGCAGGACGGAGGCCGTGCAGCAGCTGGGCCCGCCGACCAGACAAACCGGGACGGCCCTCACGTGGACGGGCCTGACGATTGGCTTCAGGGGAGAGAGCGAGATAACCCGCCTGCAGATTACGTCGGCGAAACATGTCCTGCAAAATGGCCTCGCGGTCGGCATCTCCGTCGAGTCGCTTTACAGAAACATGGGATACCCGTCCGACTACAGGGGCGGTCAGCTCCGCTACCTCGAAAGCGTGAACCGCGGCGTGAGCGTGCAGCTGATGAAGGACGGAAAGGTCCGGAGCGTCACGGTGGGGAATATTTAGGAGCGACGCCGACGGCCTGAGCCGGCATGGCCCCGGAAGGACCGGGACTGTCGCGGTTTTGAAGAACGGAGGCTTCGCGGCTTCCGTTTTTTATTTTATTTTTTATTTATGACTATTAAGTTGCCTCAGGTCGGGAGGGGACTTCACCGGAACGAAAAGCCGCCGCCCTCTCGGCCTTTACCTGAAGCAACGGTACAGTCATGTTATTTTTTTCCCATATCGCCTGATAATCGAGGTGTCGATCCTGTCCATTTCTTTTCTGGAACTGTGCATGCACATGATCTGGCCGGTTTCCTGCCCTGTCTGTGGGGCCGTCGGCCGTCTCCTCTGCCCCTCGTGCCTGGGGGACCTGATGAAAAATCCTCCGCTTCCCCGGTGTCTGTGGTGCAGCGGGACGGTCCCCTGCGGAACGCACGCGGACACGGTCCCCGTCCACGCGGGGTCACTTTACGGGGGAGACGCGCGCAGGGTGATTCTCATGCTGAAGCATGGCGGTTACAGGGCCCTTGGCCTGCGCCTGGGCAGGGCCCTCGCGGAGGTTTTTCCCGTCCCCGCCCTGGACGTCCTCGTTCCCGTTCCGCTGCATCGAAGGAGTCCGCGTCGTTACAACCAGGCGGAGGCGATTGCCGGGGGGCTGGGGGAAGTGTGGGGCGTCGACGTCTGGAGCGCGGCGCGCTGGAGTTACGACGTCAGAACGCGGATGGGCATGGACGCGGCCGGACGCAGGGCCCTGCCGCACGACGTCTTCGAGGTTGACGGGCAAATTGCCGGGCTTCGGATCGCCCTTGTGGACGACGTCTGCACGACGGGCTCGACGCTTGCCCGCCTGGCCGAGGCCTGCCGCGAGAGGGGCGCGACGCTCGTCGGGGCCTTCGTCTCCGCCCGAACCCCGTCCCCCTGGGTTTTATATCCAATATCAACGACTTAAGGAAGAAAATTAACGGGGTCAGGGGACTCGTCCCCTGCGGGGTGTGGGGCGGAGCCCCATAGTTTCGCTTAAGTTTTTGACATTGGTTTTGTATCCGGGGGTTTCAGGGGGGCCAGTGAGCCCCAGGGGCGAACGGGCTCCGCCCCCCTGATATTAAAGCAGAAGAATTTCCCTGCCGATATAGATCACAGAGGAAATGTCGGCTTTCATGGATATGGAGATACGCGACGGCAGAGCTCCGGTGTGGAAGTGAGGGCGAAGGTTGAGGAAGGAAGGTGTTTTCCTTTGATAGAGAAAATTACGGGTCAGTACGGTCCGGACGCCGTGGCGAAGGCCAGGGGGCGGAAGGGTCACAGAACGGGCGAGGCCGGAAGCGGTGCGGACGAGGCCAGTTTCAGCTCCTTCGCGGTTGAACTGTCCTACGTCGCCGGGGAGCTGAAGAACGTTCCCGAGGTGCGTCAGGACCTGATCGACGACCTGAAAAAAAAGGTCGAGGCGGGAGAGTACCATCCACCCCTCGAAAAAATCGCCCATAACCTCTTTATGGCCGGAATTCTGGACGACGGGAAGTAAAGGGCGTTGTCCGAAAGTCAGCTTTCCGCGGAGGCGCTCACTCGTGTTTTGCTGGAGGAGGCCGATGCGATCGACGATCTGACAGACGCCATCGCGGAGCAGCGCGAGTCCGTCAAGATGGGGGACCACCTCCTGCTGCAGGATCAGATGAAGTGCATTCAGGACCTTTTTTTCCGCGTGCAGACGCAGGAGGCGCAGCGTCTCCGCCTGACGGAGCCTGTGGCGAAAAAACTGGGGTGCGAAGCCCATCTTTCGGCCATGGCCGCGGCCATGCCCGCGGCGGAGCGCGCTCTGTTCAGGGGGGCAGGGGAACGCCTCGGGTACGCGGTGCTCGCCCTGAAGTCGGAAATGGCGATTTTGAGCGGACTGATCGAGCACAACGAACGATTCAGCGCGATGCTGCTCTCCGAATGGCGTCGTCTGGAGGGCGGTTTTACGCGCCCGGCAGGGTTGGATTTCAAAGGATAAAAAAGCAAAATAAGCAAAATAAGCAAAATAAGCGCCAGAAGTGGGGGTTAACAGATGAGCAGTTTTGCGGGACTGGAGATGGGTAAACGCGCCCTTAACGCGTTTCGGCTGGGGATTCAGACCGCCGGCCACAATGTCAGCAACGTCATGACCGAGGGGTATTCCCGCCAGAAGGTAAGCCTCGCGACGACGAACCCTTACGCGGTGCCCGGGATAACGACGCCGAGCCCGGGGCAGATCGGTACGGGAGTCATGGTGAGCGAAATCATTCGAATCCGGGACGAGTTTCTCGACTTTCAGTTTCGTTCCGAGCTTTCGAAGCTGGGTTACTGGTCGACGATCAACCAGTACTACAACACCGTAGAGACCTATTTCGCGGAGCCCGCGGGAACGGGGATACGCGCGACGTTCGACGCGTTCTGGTCGTCGCTGCAGGACCTTCAGAGCAATCCCGAGAGCCCCGCCGCGCGTCAGAGCGTCGTCGACCAGGCGAACTCTCTGGGGACGATGCTGAACACCCTCGTCAGCGGCGTCGACGAGTACGCCTCCATCGTCAACACGGAGGTGAAGTCCTATGTGGATCAGGTCAACACGATGCTGCATGAGGTGGCGTCTTTGAATACGCAGATCTCGGCGGTCCAGGCGTCGGGCCAGAACCCCAACGACCTGATGGACCAGCGGGACCTTCTGCTGGACAAGCTTTCGGAGATGATGGACGTCGACATCCAGGACCCCTTCAAAACCGGCGACGTCATGGGCGAATTTTTCCTCACGCTGAACGGGCGCACCCTCGTGCAGGGCGACAAAGTGCGCGAGGTGGTCGCGCACGCCTTCCAGTGGGAGAATCAGACGTACTATGACGTGCAGGTCAGGGACAACGAGTTCGACATCGTGGAGGACTGCGGCGTGGCGCTGGCGATTTCCACCGGCCCCGAGGGCGTGCACATGCTGTCCGTCGACCGCCTCGCCAACGGCGAAGCCTGGACGGTGGGCGGGGAAGACGCGCTCTGCCTGAACCCCAATGGCTCGGTGAAAATGGACGTCGAACCCGCTCAGAGCCACACGAGCGAGGTTTTTGAGAACGGCGTCGTCCTCGGCGAGGGCTCGCCCGGCGAAAAATACAACATCAGACTCAGCGTGGGCGGCTCCAGCGTGACCGTCACGCTGACGTGGAACGATACCGATCAGAAATGGGACATGAGCAACGACCTCGATACGTCTGTCACAGGCTCTTCAGCCGGTGGCGAACTCCTGGGGACTGAACTGGAGAGTTATCTGAATAGCGTGTTTTCCAACGCTTCAAATCCCATTGGCCTTACCGCCGCCGTTACTCCGGCGGGCACGGGCAGTACCCTGACGATTGCCTCCGCGGATGGAACGAGTCCCGTTACCGCCGTGGACGACGGCAACATACTGGGGCTGCCGGGGACGCCCGTTTCCATGCGCGTTCGTCCCATAACCACGACGGAGGCGCTGGGGCTTTCGACGTCCTTCCGCATCCAGGTGGGCAGCCAGGGGACGCTGGTGGCGTCGAAGATCTTCAGCAACGCGGGCAACCCGGACCTGGACCCGGGGGACATCCTCGGCGAGGGGCAGGCGGGGGAAAGCTACACGTTTCGGGTCGCCGCGGACGACTACG
Organism: Synergistaceae bacterium; assembly: GCA_031273365.1. GTDB lineage: Bacteria > Synergistota > Synergistia > Synergistales > Aminobacteriaceae > JAISSA01. Next base: position 373 of record JAISSA010000223.1, on the reverse strand, counting down.
AGGCCAACATAACGGTGAAGTGGAACGATGCGACGCAGAAATGGGATATGACGAGCGACACCGGCCATTCTTCCTCGTCGGCGGGCACAAATCTGGCGGCGGGTGAGCTGTCGGGTTTTCTTTCCTCCACCCTGCCCTCGGGCGGGGACCATGGCTTCATCGTGAGGACGGGCGGCACGCCGCCCAGCCAGTTCTCCATCGCCTCCGCCGACAACCACCTGATCTCGATCACCGACGTGGAGGGAGACCTGGCCGCCCACATGGGCATGGTCAACACCAACCCCGTCGTCACGATCGACGTCGCCGCGGAGGACTCTCTGGAGACCATCCGAAACAAAATCAACGAGAAATATCAGGAGGCTTACGGCCTGAC